>JAIOQW010000283.1 GCA_021108405.1 Methanosarcinales archaeon | reverse complement strand
TTGAAGATGACATGGGGGATGACATGGACGAGATGGATGATGATTCGGATTCGGATGATGATGACCTGTTCGGAGCTGTGGGTGGTGACGAAATTGAAGATGACATGGGGGATGACATGGACGAGATGGATGATGATTCGGATTCGGATGATGATGACCTGTTCGGAGCTGTGGGTGGTGACGAAATTGAAGATGACATGGGGGATGACATGGACGAGATGGATGATGATTCGGATTCGGATGATGATGACCTGTTCGGAGCTGTGGGTGGTGACGAAATTGAAGATGACATGGGGGATGACATGGACGAGATGGATGATGATTCGGATTCGGATGATGATGACCTGTTCGGAGCTGTGGGTGGTGACGAAATTGAAGATGACATGGGGGATGACATGGACGAGATGGATGATGATTCGGATTCGGATGATGATGACCTGTTCGGAGCTGTAGGTGGTGATGAAATTGAAGATGACGTGGGGGATGACATGGACGAGATGGATGATGATTCGGATTCGGATGATGATGACCTGTTCGGAGCTGTAGGTGGTGATGAAATTGAAGATGACGTGGGGGATGACATGGACGAGATGGATGATGATTCGGATTCGGATGATGATGACCTGTTCGGAGCTGTAGGTGGTGATGAAATTGAAGATGACGTGGGGGATGACATGGACGAGATGGATGATGATTCGGATTCGGATGATGATGACCTGTTCGGAGCTGTAGGTGGTGATGAAATTGAAGATGACGTGGGGGATGACATGGACGAGATGGATGATGATTCGGATTCGGATGATGATGACCTGTTCGGAGCTGTAGGTGGTGATGAAATTGGAGATGGCATGGATGATGAGATGAGTGATGACATAGATGACGATTCGGATTTGGAAGATGATGATCTTGGTATGGATGTGGATAGCAACACTGATTCAGTAGATGATGTACCAATGATGGATGATGATACGGACGATTATGACAATCAGGATGTGGATGTGGATTCGGATGAAGATGAAGATGAAGAAGAGGATAGTATATTAGGTGAAAGCCTGGCTGAGGAATTTGATGACGAGGATATGGAATTTGATTTTGATGAAGAAGGTCAGGGTGAGGGACTGGCCGGACTCGATGATGATGATGACGAAACACAGGGTATGAGTTTCGGGATGGAAGATGATTCCGAACTTCTTGCGGATTTTAAGGCAATGGATGATGAAGAAGAAGAAGAAGACAATCCATTGAAAATATATGGAGAAGAAAAGATAGCAATTGACGAACTGGTCTCTGAAATGCAGGGTTTGCTCTCACGATTAAAAGGACAATGAACATGAAGAAACCTGTAAAATTAGACAAAAAGAAGATTTTTATCGCAATGAGCGTGGCTCTTATATTATTCTACTGGCTTACTGATTCGATTACTACTGCATTATATCTAAGTACATCAGGTATTGATCTTGTTATTCCGGTTATTGAAATAACTATTGAAAGTCTGATTGTAATGCTTATAATTATCCTATTATTAAAAGGAATAGCAGCCTTGATAATACTGCTGCTTGCAATTACGATCAATACTACACAGATCACTGATATGATCTTTAAGGGACAGACACCACCCCTTATAACCAAAAATACTTTTGAGATGACAAGCTTTTCAATACTTACTGCCTTTATGTTATTCGGTATATTTGAAACAGCATTTAATGTTGCACTGCTTACAGGCAGTTCAATCACACCGAATTCATTTGACATAGTCTCGAATGTTCTGTATATAGCGGTTATCGGAATGGTCGGTGATATGGTATTCACTTTCAAACAGGATAAGAAAAAGACAAAAACAGGGACTGAAGCCGAAACAAAATCGAAAAAAAGAAAGAAAAAAAAATCCGGAACTTAATAATGAACAGGACAACGGTTGTACTGAGCAGTATATTGCTATTTATTATTCTTGCACCCTCTGTGAGCGGATATGTTGAGGAGTTCAGGTGGCATGAAAAAACTTCACATACAATGTTATGGGGCGACAGGATCATAATAGCCGGTCATACGATAGAGTTCCGTGATTTTTCAAGTCAATCATGTATTTTTTATATATATTATAACAATTCTTTTGAAGAAGAAGCTTATATCACTGTCAACAGTTCATTAGGCAACAATTGGGAACATGATGACCTGTTCAGGATCAGACTGGACTCAATGAATCATGAAGCAGAGGAAGCCAGGATCACTACCTGGGTAGGTCAGGTAGTAGTACTGGATATCCCTTCGAAACTTGAGGTTTCGATATCCAATGAACATGCAGCCGCCGGAAGAAATTTTTATCTGCTGGTCGATGTGACAAATCTTGCTAACCAGTCATTTAACAATGTATCTGTTATTCTTAATCCGGGTGATTTTGAGATTGAAGAAAGTACTCTTAACCCGACAATAAAGAAATTAAATGTCAATTCGACAAAAACCTTTATGTTCAAAGTAACAGCTCCTAGCATACTGGAGTCAAGGAATTATACTGTTAATGTAACTGCAAGTGGATGGATTGATAGGGCATATCACCAAACTGATGAATATAAAAATATTAATGTAGGTTCTGTGGTACTTACTAAACATATTTACCCTGTATATGTCGTGTTAAACAGCGAGCGTAACTATGCAACAGTGACGTTGTCACTGGTAAATCCAAGTAGTATGGAAGTATCTGCTTATATTGAAGATGTGATCCCTACTGGTTTTAAACCTCAAAGCGGGAATCAGATAAAGTCATGGTTTATAACAGTTGCACCTGATTCTACTGAAATGATACAATACAGGGCAATAGCAACCAAAAATGGAGATTATATTTTCCCAATGGCAAGAGCATGGCTCACTTCTGGTGATGAGCATGATCTGATATATTCAAGACATATATACCACAACGGGAGTATTGAAGTTCACGGGTCAGCAGTGATCCTGGATAAAACAGTAAACCGGACAGTTCAATCTGCCGGAGATTTTGCAACAGTCAACCTGACAGTACGCAATATTGGTGATAAGACGGCTTTTGTTTGGGTTAATGATACTCTGCCCGGTGGAGTTGAGCTGATTTACGGAGAGATAAAATGGGAGGGAATACTTCAGTCTAACCAGTACTATAAACTAAGCTATGTGATCAGATTGATAAAGAATATTGATAAATTGATCCTTCCCAATACCAGTGTAAGTTTCATTGATTCAAAAAAAAATAAAGGAAGTGCTGAGTCAAATGAAGTATTACTGGCAGTAAACCAGACAGTAAATACCACTGGTATGAATACATGGTCTGAAATAACTGATGCAAATATGTCCCGGACATTAGATAATGTTATTGAAAATTTTGAAAAATCCCAAAACTCGCAAAATAATACCTTCGCTCCTGGTAATATGACTAATGAGACTGTTATAACCGGATGGAACATGACAGTTAGTCATATACCTGGTTTTGATATTATTACAGTTCTTATTAGTTTCTTTATCGGGTTATGTGCCAGCCTCTTCAACAAATATTATAAATAATATCAAATCATAGACGCTAGATTGCGATATACTATGATCTGTAAAGACCTTAATAAACTAACTATTAGCGAATCAAAACGCCTGTTCAATAGAATGAGTGAAATACAGGATGTTACGGACACAGTCACCCGGATACTGGAAGATGTAAAATCCCAGGGTGATACTGCACTTTATAATTATACCAGGCAGTTTGATGGTGTGGATATTCATAGTATTGAAGTAGACCACGATACTGTCATAAAGTCCTTAGAAATCGTAGACCCGAAAATTATTAAACACCTTACTATAGCGGCAAAAAACATCAGGACCTTCCATTTAGCACAAATGAATAAACCACAGTGGTTCATGGATATCTCACCTGGTATAACAATAGGGCAGAAGATCACACCACTGGGAATTGTGGGTGCCTATGTACCTGGTGGAAGGGCAGCATATCCGTCCACTGCATTGATGACAGTGATACCGGCAAAAGTTGCAGGTGTAAAGGAAGTAATCGTTTGCACTCCACCGGGACCGGATGGAGTGAACCCGCTAACTTTAGCTGCAGCGCATATTGCCCGAGCCGATCATATCTATCAGGTAGGGGGAGTTCAGGCTGTGGGTGCAATGGCATATGGGACCAGGAGTATTTGTGCAGTAGACAAGATCGCAGGACCGGGGAATGTATATGTCACAGCTGCCAAGATGATGGTAAGGGACTGCTGTGAGATCGATTTTCCTGCAGGACCCAGTGAAGTACTGATCATCGCTGATGACTCGGGTGATCCTGATCTGATTGCTGCTGATATGGTGGCACAGGCTGAACATGATCCGAATGCAGTATCAGTCTTAGTGACTACGTCTGAGGATATTGCACTTAAGGTTAAGGATAGTATATCAAAACAGGCTGCTATTGCACCTAGAAAAGATATTATTAATGAATCAATGAACAATGCTGCTATACTGATCGCAAATTCACTTGATGAATGTATTGATTTTTCAAACAGGTTTGCACCTGAACATCTGGAGATCATTACAAAAAACGATATGCAAGTACTTGAGAGTATCACCAATGCAGGTTCAATATTCCTTGGACAGTACACTCCGGTTTCTGCCGGGGATTATGCTTCCGGTACTAATCATGTACTGCCTACTGCCGGATATGGCAGGATATATTCAGGGCTCAATGTAGAGCATTTTATTAAAAGGACAAGTATCCAGAAGATCAGTAGACAGGGACTTGAGACTCTGTCTGATACTATAATATCCCTTGCTGAGGCTGAAGGGTTAAATGCACATGCTGAGGCCGTAAGAAAGCGGTTGATCTAATGAATACCAACACGAAACTGCGAATAGGTCATCTCTCGACACTCTATCACACATCTTTTATTCTTATGGCATCCGGATGGCTGGAAGAAGAACTTGATCTTACAGTTAACTGGACCATGTTTGGCGGTGGTCCTGCCATCGTTGACGCATTATCAAAAAAAGAAGTTGATATAGGATATATCGGACTTCCGCCCGTGATGATAGGTATTAATAGAGGAGTTCCGATCAAATGCGTAGGCGGAGGACATGTAGAAGGTACTGTGATGATCGGTTTACCAGATAGTACTTCACTTAATGAGACAAAGGGGGATATCAGGGCAGTACTTGAGCAGTTCAGGGGCAAAACAATAGGATGTCCGCCATCAGGGTCTATACATGATGTGATTATCAGGAATCTGATCAACAAGTGCAGTCTTAATGATTCTATTACGGTAAAGAATTATTCCTGGGCTGATTTTATTCCTGATGCACTCACTGATGGAGAACTAGATGCGGCAATAGGCACACCGCCTTTATCTGTAGTATGTGCAAGGGCATGTGGTGCAAGAGTCATTATAGAGCCGTCTAAACTCTGGCCCTGGAACCCGAGTTACGGGATAATTGTCTCAGAGGAATTGCTGCTGAACCAGCCCAATGTGGTGGAAGGTTTCTTACGTCTTCATGAGGATGCCTGTAATCTCATCAGGGATGAGCCACATCGAGCAGCTAAAATGGTAGCCCAACTGGTTGAAGTGATAGATAGTGATTTTATAATGCAGACATATCAGATATCACCAAAATATTGTGCTGCTCTTCCGGATGAATATATTAGCTCTTCTATGGCGTTTGTGAAGGTATTACGTGAGCTGGGTTATATTGATCGTCAGCTGGAAGAAGATGATATTTTTAATAGATCATTGATCGGGAAGATACATTTGGGTGAGAACCATTATAGGTAATTGGCACTGTACCATTTTCCAGTTATTTTTCAGCCGGATATCAATCTATTTCAATAACACCTCTATTTTTTAACTCAAAAAAACACCTGGCACATGCCTCAGCATCCACTTGTGCTCTGTGAGAGTCCTCAAAATCTTCATTAAATAATTTATGATACAACTCAAACAATGAAGGCCATTTATAATTGCCGTAATTCCCTGGTATCTGACAGTAATCAGTTGATAATTCTTTGGTACACATCCTTGGAGTTTTAAAAAGCCTGCTTTTTATATCCTCTCTTATAAACTCTGCTCCAACCACCTTTTCATCGAAACTGATATTATGGGCAATTAAATAACTTGATAGATCTATTGCTCTTGAGAATTCTTCTAAAACAGTCCTTAATTCGGCACCTTGTTCATTAGCTCTTTTTGTAGATATACCATGGATTTTTTCGACATCAGATGGGATGGTAAACCCCTTTGGTTTGATAATATAATTATGATCACCGATCAACTGTCCTGAAACGTCGTATTGAAGCCATGCGATCTGAACCAGACGTGGCCAATTATCCAGGTTAGTTACAGGTGCTTTCCAGTTAATGGGCAGTCCTGTTGTTTCAGTATCAAATATTAAATACACTGGATCTGTGTGTGAGTTCATTTGAATACCTCTTAAATTAATTAGTGGAGTGTACTAGCTATATGAATTTGTTATATCCTTTAAAGTATTAAGTATTTGTTTTAGTATATCAAGTTTCACTCAATATCCCTTACTTCGCATGAAAACTTCAATTACATATACCGTCTCCCCTTCGATCATGTAAATGATGCGGTAATCTCCCACTCTTATCCTGTGCTTTTGTGGTTTGGTGCTTGTCAGTGGTTTTATATCTGCACCCGATCTTGGTTGATTTGGGTTTATTTCCAATTCTTTTAACGCATTTCTAATCCTTTTTTGCAATTGTTTTTGAAAGGAGTGGAATTGCTTTTGGAAAGTACGGGAAACGATAACAGAATACATTACAGTTCGTCCATCGAAATGAACTCATCATTTTCAAGTATTTTATTCCATCGTTTATCCAACCTTTTCCAGCCAGCTTCTTTGATGAGCTTTCTGATTATATTGTTATAACTCTCACCTTTTTCTCCAAATTGACGTAATATTTCTTTTGTTTCCGAAGATACAGCTATTGTTGTAGCAGACATTGTTAAGTACCTATAACTAATATAGGTGTTATATCACTTATAGTATTTGTACAACAAAGCAAATACCAACTTTACTTATGAATCACCGATCTATTTATTGAATACGAATTGATGGCGCGGAAAACCTGTGGAAGCTGGTCAGCCGTAGAAACTGAATAATACTGTGGGCCAGTAGCAGTGGCAATACCTGTAAGCAGGCCGCTGTTCACTCCACTTCCCAGCCCAGGTGGCTGCTTTAATTAAAAATAAAGGGCCCGTAAAAAAAAGTTTGGTGTTAGCATTACATACCAATCTGACACAATCTTTGCTACCTTTGCGATCTTTGCTGTGAATTGAGAAAAAACACACCGCAAAGACCGCGAAGGACGCTAAGTAAAGGGAAGTATGAATATACCAAATGGAATGAAACTGCAAAATACCTTTTCAAACTTCAGGATCAAAATACAGCATTATCGTGCCACCTTCACTTTTTGCATCCAGTGCAGCATCAAGCATTATTTTCGTCTTTTCTTTCAAAAAAACATCGAAATCAGCACTGCCCAATAGCCTTTCACATTCCTCAATTATGGGCACGGGGTCCTCCTCTACTTCCATGGCATACAGTTCCATTAGACTCGCAAGCACAGGATAACCGCCCAGAAGTTCTACCTTTTTAGCATATTCTTCAAGCTCGTTATTGGTACCGAATTCGATGAGGTAGCCACCAATTATATCAAAAACAATTACTGCTCCTTCAGTATCATATTCAGCAGGCGGAAGGGCCAGCTTTTTCACAGGTTTTTTTACTTTACTGGATTCTACTGATGATTTCGGTACAATCTTTTCAGTTCCGGCAGCTTCAGTATTATAGACATCAGCATTTGTTTCTTTTAGGTGGAAGTAATAAAGATATCCATCAAGTTTATCTTTTTTATCCCGAAGGCTCTTTATATAATCCTCAATACCTGTTTGGGCATTTTGCATGTTCTGTGGAGTTGGGTCTAACCTGTATTCACACAGGGGAATAAGGGCTTTAGGAAGAGCATATTCTACTTTTCTCCACATCTCATGGGCTATTTTTTTATATTTATTCAAATAAGGTACGACCTGTATGAGAAGTTCGTAAGCCTCTTCGTACTGACGACCCAGATTAATAAGGGCATATCCACGCCAGAGGTTTGCTACTGCAATTTCATCATAATCCTCGCATTCTATAAAATCATCGACAGTTTTCTCTGAAAAAGTACAATTCTCAGCAGCCCATTCGAAAAGCTGGGTGGCTTTTTGGGGATTGGTTTTTGCAAGATTGAAGTGGACGCCTTTTCTTAATTGGTGATGGCCACTTTGAATTAATAAAGATGTATCGTTTTTTGATTCTTCAGATAATCCATCAAGTCTATCCTTAAATACGCCAGAACCAAAAGTTGTTAAATGGTAGAACATTTTAATTGCTTTTTCTTCTTCACCAAAATATTTATATATTACTCCTAAGTTCATATAACAAAATATTTGCTTCGATTCACGTTTTTCCGGAACTACATCATAAGCACCTGTATCTTTTAATAATTTTTCACAATCAATGAGTTTCTTTTCTAAAAAATCATTGAATTTATTTTCCGTCATTTCGTATCACCTATTTATTTACAGCTACAACAACAATATCTATAAAACCTGTTTGTTCTATTTCATCGGCATCAGTAAACTTATACGGCAATCTTTCCGGCAGCTTCAAATTATTTTTTATTTTCTGACTTTCCGGTCCAGAGAGAAATAGAATAAATTGCTTCTGAATATCCTCTTTTTTAAATAAATCCTCTCCAATATCCTTGGTCACATATTTTGCATTATATTCTATTGGATTTCCATTTTTATCACATTTTACATATCTCTTTATATCTGACATAGATAACTTCTTACATGCTTTTGATTCTAATATTTTGAATACTTTATTGTCCAGTGTCGCAATATCTACTCCACCCTTATTGACTTTGCTAACCTCCTTTATAAATTTTCCAGTAATATACTCATTAGCAAGATGTTCACCATATGCACCTTTAAGATTATTCAAGTAGCCATATGTAGGTTTACCCGCCTTATCTGCAGCCACCATCTTTTTTATATCGACAGTATATCTATCTGTTAATTTTGAACCTTCCAAAGTCAACTCCTTCCTAACAAATTTATGCAATCCAGGATAGTCATTGTAGATATTACTATTTTTAAGTATCTGGTCAAACCTTTTCAAATCAATATTTTGCTTTAAAAGCTTAGCAATCACATCATCAGAAAAACCTTTTGATCTCAGGCCATTTGCCGCATCCCCTCCAATAGTATTGTCAATCAATGTACGCTTAATGGTAGGATCATCAATTGGAAGATGTTTGAACACAAAAGAAGCGACGGTTGCACCTTCATCCACATGTTTAGCCACGAATTGACCCACATTGGCTACTGCCTTTGTCAAATCTCCCAGTGCCGGGATTAAACCAATAGCATTTAACAAACTCCCGAGGCCGTCTTTTCTCCATATCGATTCAGCGATACCCCTGATATCCCCATATACCATAAAACCGCTTAGTATCAAGCCTGACAGATAGTATACGCTATTATGGTCATCAGCACCCCATTCTCCTAGAATCGCACCCAGTACTAGTTCTCTTCCAATTTCAAGGTAACTATAGCGTTTTTCATATACCAGCGGATCATGGTCAGGATCAAGATATTTTTCTCTATCATCGAAATCATCATAATCCGTATCCTTGATCAGGGGATCAGTACCAATTTCCAGCTCAAAGCCATCTATTAATCCATCATTATCAAAATCATCATCTAATGGATTTGTTCCAAACTCTTCCTCGTCAGGATCATCAATACCGTCCCTATCTCCATCAACCAGTGTCGGATCACTTATGATATTAAAATAGGTCCTGCCATTTACCTCAACCAGTACACCGGCTTCCTCTCCATCTGACAATCCATCACCATCAGTGTCTGTAGGTTCTATCTCTGACGAGATAGCACGGAAAACCTGTGGAAGCTGGTCAGCCGTAGAAATCGAATAATATTGTGGGCCAGTAGCAGTGGCAATACCTGTAAGCAGCCCGCTGTTCACTCTACTTTTCAGGCCAGGTAGCTACTTTAATTAAAAATAAAGGGCCCGTAAAAAAAAGTTTGGTGTTAGCATTACATACCAATCTGACACAATCTTTGCTACCTTTGCGATCTTTGCTGTGAATTGAGAAAAAACACACCGCAAAGACCGCGAAGGACGCTAAGTAAAGGGAAGTATGAATATACCAAATGGAATGAAACTGCAAAATACCTTTTCAAACTTCAGGATCAAAATACAGCATTATCGTGCCACCTTCACTTTTTGCATCCAGTGCAGCATCAAGCATTATTTTCGTCTTTTCTTTCAAAAAAACATCGAAATCAGCACTGCCCAATAGCCTTTCACATTCCTCAATTATGGGCACGGGGTCCTCCTCTACTTCCATAGCATACAGTTCCATTAGACTCGCAAGCACAGGATAACCGCCCAGAAGTTCTACTTTTTTAGCATATTCTTCAAGCTCGTTGTTGGTACCGAATTCGATGAGATAACCGCCCTTTATGTCAAAAACAATTACTGCTCCTTCAGTATCATATTCAGCAGGTGGAAGGTCCAGCTTTTTCATCGGTTTTTTTACTTTACCGGGTTTTATTGATGGTTTTGGTACAATTTTTTCAGTTACTGCAGCTTCAGTATCATAGACATCAGCATTTGTTTCTTTTAAGTGGAAGTAGTAAAGATACCCTTCTAGCTTATCTTTTTTATCCCGAAGGCTCTTTATATAATCCTCAATACCAGTCCGGGCATTTTGCATGTTCTGTGGAGTTGGGTCTAACCTGTATTCGCACAGGGGAATAAGGGCTTTAGGAAGGGCATATTCTACTTTCCTCCACATCTCATGGGCTTTTTTTTTATATTTATTCAAATAAGGTACGACCTGTATGAGAAGTTCGTAAGCCTCTTCGTACTGACGACCCAGGTTAATAAGGGCATATCCACGCCAGAGGTTTGCTACTGCATTTTCATCATAAAGCTCATATTTTATTCCGGCAGCAATATCTTCATCAGATTGATAGCAATTCTCAGCAGCCCATTCGAAAAGCTGGGTGGCTTTTTGAGGATTGGTTTTTGCGAGGTTGAACTGTACACCTTTTCTTAATTGGTAATGGCCAGTCTGAATTAATAGAGATGTATTGTTTTTATCCTCTTCAGAGAATCCCTCAAGTCTATTTGTATCTATTCTATAAAATATATAGTGCTGAAACATTATTTTTGATTTTTCTTCATCACCAAAATATTTATATAGTACTCCTAAATATATATAACACCATGCCTGCTTAGATGTACGTTTTTCAGGAACTTTATCGTATGCATCCGTATCTTTTAAGAGTTTTTCACAATTGATAAGTTCCTTTTTTAAATAATCACTGAACTTATTTTTCACCATATTATATCACCTATTTATTTACAGCTACAACAACAATATCTATAAAACCTGTATATTTTATTCCATCCATATCCTTAAATTCATACGGCAATCTTTCCGGCAGCTTCAAATTATTTTTTATATTCTGACTTTCCGGTCCAGAGAGAAATAGAATAAATTGCTTCTGAATATCCTTTTTTACAAAGTATTCATCTCCAATATCTTTAATCACATATTCTGCATCAAACACCTGATTTCCAGTTTTTCTATCAATTTTTATATATCTATCTATATTTGACATAGATAACTTATTACATGCTTTTGATTCTAAAATTTTTAATACTTTATTGTCCAGTGTCGCAATATCTACTCCACCCTTATTGACTTTGCTAACGCCTTTTATAATAATATCTCCAGCTAAATAGTCACTGGCAAGATGTTCACCATATGCACCTCTAAGATTATTCAAGTAGCGATATGTAGGTTCACCCGCCTTATCAGCAGCCACCATCTTTTTTATATCGACAGTACATCTGCCTGTTAATTTTGAACCTTTCAATGTGGAAGGGGTCAATACATCGTACAGTATTTCATTTGACAAATAAAGGCTCAATAC
>JAIOQW010000027.1 GCA_021108405.1 Methanosarcinales archaeon | reverse complement strand
TGTGCAACAGTAACAGGCGGACTGGCAGCAGGTACGAATACAACGATCGATTTACTCTGGATACCATCATGTACTGACTATCCGGTTTCATCTGTTTTCCCGCCACAGTCACTTCCATTAACAATAACTGCAATTGTTGATTCAGGGAACAGTCTGTTAAAGGTAATCCCGGCTGTACAGTCATATTCTACATATGATGTTATTGGCGGTGTGGTCAACAACGGCTACATTAGCAAGAACCTTGATTGTGATACACAACAAGATCCGCTTGATCAATTCAAGTATTACAGCCTTACCGGCGGCGGTGTAGCATATAATGTAAGCGGTGAGAAGATCAGTACTTTTGCTACGCAGGATACTGATACAAGAATCCATCATATTGATCTTCCGACCAATGCAATAGTAATAGACGCAAGGCTCTATGTATACTGGTATGACAAGTGGGGTAATTATAAGACATATCCTGGTGGGTGTCTGGCAGATCTGAATGTTAACTTCGAAGGTATGGACCTGACTCCTGAAGCAGTATACCAGGATTCGAAAGGGTTTGGGTATTATCAATCACCCAAAGGAAATACCGTATTTAATGTCACCACACTGGTAAGTGGATCAGCAGATTATACAGTTATAGTCAAGAACGTGGAACCTATGGGTGGTAATAATACCACACTACTGGGTGAGATGCTGGTTGTGATCTACGAAGGTGCGGATCATGCGCAGAAGGTCAGGATATGGATGCTTGAAGGCACTGATTATCTTATGGCTGCAGATGACACACACGGCAATAACAACTATTCTGTTTCTCCTGAGATGGCAACTGCAACCGTGACATTTAATGGCTATATCAATCTCTCGGATGTTGATAGTACAAGACTGATAGCAGTTGCTGCACAGGGAATGGAGGCAGGATCCGATCTGCTCTTTAACAGTGATGTTATCAAACCCTATGCCTGGAATACAGCTTCCGAATCATATCTTGATAGCAAGATCAATGTAGAGGATATATCAGTAATATCCGGCTTACTTGCAAGTGGTAATACTATGGGATTCCGTGATAACGGTACCGGTGGAATGCAGGCTAGTAATGCGATTTTAGTAGTTACCGGTGAGACTGAAGATTGGAGAGATAAATGGATGGGTCCGGATTCGGATGAAGGATCAGTAGTCACGACATCTGAACTCCAGGATGCTATTCATCATTGGCTGGATGATATTTTAGTACTGGATCATCAGTTGACTGCACCGGATCTTCAAGAAGTCATAGCTGTATGGCTTTCGGGATAATAACCAGGAGTAATTAAAAAAAATCGTATTTGTTTAGCTCCGAACTTGTTAACCACAGAAAGGCACAGATATTCACAGATTTCATTTATCTCTGTGTCCTCTGTGCTCTCTGTGGCAGATAATATAATGATTCATACAAATTTTATTACCCTACTTTTCTATTGGCATGGTAAAAATAAATGCACTACCCTTGCCAGGTTCACTTTCAATCCATATTTTTCCGCTATGCATTTCCACAAACCGCTTGACCAGAGTCAGACCCAATCCGGTTCCGGCGAATTGTCGAGAGGTTGATGAATCAATCTGTACAAAAGATTTAAACAGTTTTTTTTGATCTTCATCCGAGATCCCTATTCCTGTATCAATTACTGCAATCCGGACATGATCATCGACACGTTTTGCGTCTATTGTGACTGTTCCTCCCTGTGGTGAGAACTTAATGGCATTGCTTATAAGATTGAAGAGGATCTGTTTGAATTTTATTATATCTGCTTGAATAATATAAAGTTTTTCATCCACTACAATATTTAATATAATATTATTCTTTGATGCAATAGATGCAACCAGGGTCTTCACTTCATTGATTGCATCTAACATTAAAAAATCCTCATAGATCAGTTCCATCTTTCCAGCTTCAATCTTTGAGAGATCAAGTATATCATTGATAAGATTCAAGAGATGCATACCGCTGATAAGGATATTGTGAGAATATCTCAACTGCTTTTCATTAAGTAGTCCGAAAGTCTCATCATGCAGTATTTCTGAAAATCCTATAATAGAGTTAAGTGGAGTTCTGAGTTCATGACTCATAGTAGCCAAAAACTCAGATTTTGTTTTACTGGCCATTTCAAGCTCTTTTGTTTTAAGGTTTAATTGATCAAGATATTGATTACTTGAGATAGCAATTGATACCATTACTCCTATTTGTTCAAGCATTAGCATCTCTTGTTTGGTAATATCCCGTATTTTCGTATCATATAGAACATAGGTCCCAAGTACATGATCTTTACTTAATAGAGGTACCCAGACCATATTTTTTATATTATACGATCCGAGAATCTCCCGCCACGGTGTAATGCGAGTATCTGATAGAGGATCATTCAATACAACGATCTTACCTGTTTCAACTGCTTCTCCGGAAGGACTTGAAAGTACAGAAACATCTACCTGGTTCACACGTTTAGGGTAGTCATCAGGCAGATCATAGCTTGCAAGCATTTTTCCATCGCCTTTCTCATCTATTGTAATGACGGTACCAAATTTATAGCCACAAGTATCACATATTGCCTTTAATAAATTTCGGATATAAACCGTGGGTGGAGAATAAATATCAATTTGAGTTATTAATCTGTGTAACCTTTCCATTTATGTATATACCTCGATCTTCCGTTTCAATACAGGGTTAACACTACAGTACATCTGAGGGTCGCCTGTTGTCCAGAAAGTACATTCATTACACCGGGTACACTTATGGATATCTGATTCGTTTTTGTAAAGTGATTTATTCACAATACCCGGATCTGCCACCTGGGCCCGTCCCATTGCAATTAGGTCTGATTTTCCTGATAATATGATCGATTCAGCTTTATCAAGTGAAAAAATACTTCCAACAGCGCATACAGGTACATTGGTGAATTGTTTTAACTCTGCTGCTATATTGATATGCGGTGTTTCACCAAGTGAGGATGGGGGAACGATCCGATCCATTGATTCGTATACACCGGCTGATACATTCAACAAATCCATCCCTGCTTCCTCAAAGAGAGGGATGATCTTGCTAAAGTCAGCAGGTGTCAGTCCTCCGTCAACGAATTCATTTCCGCTGATCCGCACACTTATTACTATTCTATCAAGTCTGGCTCTGATACCTTCAATGATCTCGATGGTCAATCTGGCTCTGTTATAGGTATTACCTCCGTATTGATCACTGCGGTGGTTTGAATACGGTGAAAGGAATTCGTTAAGCAGATACCCATGAGCAACATGCACTTCCACTACACAAGCTCCGGCCTGCTCAGCTCTGGCGGCTGCATCAATAAAATCTTTTCGTACCATATCTATTTCACCTGTACTCATTTCCCGTACTTTATAATCAGGGTCGAATTGAGACATCACAGGGCACGGGATAGCACTTGGTGCCAGTAGATCATATCCTGTGACACTGCTGGCTGCCTGTCGACCGAAATGAATTAATTGTATACCTGGTATACTTCCGCGTCTCGATATCTCGCTAAAGAGTTTTGTCAGTCCCGGTATACATTCGTCACTGTCTATTCGCATAACACGATCAAAGGCTATGCTATCAGGTGATACTGCGGCTGCTCCTGTAAAAATTAGTCCGCAACCCCCATCTGCAATTGCTGTGTAGAAATTTTGGAGTTTATTTGAAACCGTACCGTCGTCATTTGCATAATTTACCTGCCATGCAGGGAAAACGATACGATTCGGAAGTTCGGATCTGCCAATACTCAAACGTGAAGATATGTTCTGATATTTACTATTATTCATAATTAGTACCCCTACTCTTAATGGATAAAATATATTGATACTAATAATTATTATCAGTTATACTATAAAAAATCTCTATATATCAGTCCGTTTACTTTGCGCCCATATCGTCTTTTTATTAAATAAACGGTTTTTTATTGCAACTGCTCCGCAGAAAGTGATCAACCATACATGAAATAACAGTCCTGATGTCTTAATAATAACATGATCATGCCCTTTTGCCCATAATCTCAAACTATAGATAAGAACAAATGGCATTAATATAAAAGCCACAAAAGGAAGTGTCATAGAAATAAACCATGCAATTCTTCGAGTGATTGGTATTTGTGCCCTGGGAAATGATATTATGTTTTGGGCAAGTCCTTCCAGGGACCCTGACATCCACCGTACTCTCTGGTTATAGACTTCTTTTATGGTAGTTGGGGCCTGTTCACCCACTTTAGTCTCTGCCAACACTGGTTTCTTACCTGAAATATAGATATTCTGGGTAAAATCCAGGTCCTCACAATATACCTGTTCATTCAATTGCATGTCATCAAATGCATGGGCTTTGATCACTCCGATAAGTCCGTTGAACTGTTTGAATCCATCATATTTTTCAGATAATCGATATACATCTTCAAAAAAAGTGTATTCTGCAGCAATGGATCCTGCTACCCATCCTGAATCCTTGTTGATAATATACCGCACACCACTTGCAATAACAGAATTACTATCTCTTTTTAATACACTGGTACATTGCAATAGAAAGTCAGGGTCCGGACGGCTGTCAACATCAAACAGTGCAATATAGTCAGCATTTAATGTCCCGTCCGGTTTACGGATGCTCTGTAAGCCGTCATTAATTGCCCCGGCTCTGCGTCCCCTGGTATCAAGACGGCATATATTTTCAATATTTTCATTCTGCAAATATTGGATACGTTCATCAGCCCCATCCGGACAGTCTACTATGTATATTAATTTCACATCAAGATCGCTGATAATAAGCTTTTGCTGTGATATAAGAGATTTCTTGATTATTGATAATGGTTCGAAAGTTGCAACTGGAATGAAAATTCTTATTTTTTTCATTTTTCGATCATATTTTACAATATCATTCGGACTCTAAAGAAACCGGACCCTATCTATCATCATACGGGTTACTAAGTTCCATGACTTTGGATTCATTTTTATAAAATGAAGACGAGACTGATCTGCATAACATGCATTTATTTGATTTAAAGTCTGTTACCATATTATATTTATAACCACACACTTTACAGGTGAACATCATTTTTTATACACCCCTTTATTCAATATTTTCCTTATTAACCTATTTTTTTTAAGATATATAATAATTACGGGAGATTATTCCAATCAACACAAAACCCTTAATACTGACAAAGGCATAAGAAAACGAGATTTCAATGATCATTTCAATGGACCTTGAGTTAAAGGATATCCCGGGACAACTTGTTCATGCCTTGATACCGTTATCGGATCTTGGTGCTAATATCATGAGTGTAATACACCACCATGATCAACCAACGCCCAGCGGATCAATTCCCGTACAGGTGGTAATTCAATTAACAAACGGAAGATTAGATGATATTATTACTGACCTGGAAAAGAATGATATACGGGTTGTTAGAGTAGGAAAGAAACGTCTTTATGAGGAAGTGACAGTTATACTAATAGGTCATATCGTCCATAACGATATGAGCGATACAATCGATCAGATCGACAATACTGGTTTTGCGGAAGTTGTGAGCATTTCCATCTCTATGCCAGGGATCAATGAACCATCCTCTGCTTCTCTGGTCATTAATGCCGAGAATAAGAATAAACTTATCGAGGCAATGAATATTTTGAAAAAGGTTGCAAAGAAAAAGGAATTACTTGTTATTGAACCGATCGAAAATTGATTTGAGTAGGTGAAATAGTGAAAACAATCAGGCTTTCTATAATAGGGTTCGGGGCTGTAGGTCAGGGCGTAGCACGTGTATTGAGAATCAAGCGGGATTATTTAGTACGCTCAGGTATAGATATTTTAGTAGTGGCTGTGACAGATAGTCGCGGGGCATGTATTGATCAAAACGGATTAGACCTCAAAGTTGTATTACAAAGAAAAAAGGAATCAGGTACTGTTGCTACCTCTAATACATCCTCTCTTGATGTTATCAAAAACACAGACCATGACCTTGTAATAGAGGCTACCCCAACAGATATTGAAACCGGTGAACCCGGATCAACTCACATATTCGAATCATTCCAACACGGCCGGCATGTAGTAACATCCAATAAGGGACCTCTTGCATTGCAGTATAAGCGGCTGTATAATGAAGCTAAGAAGAATGGTGTTATGTTCAGATTCGAAGCCACTGTGGGTGGAGCAATGCCCATATTGAACCTGGCACAGGATATTCTCGCTGGAAACAGGATCATAAGTATTGAAGGGATACTGAACGGAACTTGCAACTACATACTAAGCAGAATGGCAGAGGAATCCCTTTCTTACAAACACGTGCTCGGGGAAGCCCAGGAACTGGGTATTGCTGAAACTGATCCGACTTATGACGTTGAAGGTATTGATACTGCATGCAAACTTGTCATTCTGGCAAATGCCATCTTCGGGATGGATGTTGCATATAACGATGTCGAAGTAACAGGGATCACAAATATCACATCTGAAGCACTTTTTCTTGCAAATGTTGAAAAAAAAGTGATCAGGTTGATCGGTGAAGTAGAGGACGGTAATAAAAAAATAATTCGGGTAGCACCCAGATTAGTACCAAAGCAGCATCCACTGGCAGTCGGAGGCACATTGAATGTAGCTCTGCTAAAGACCGATATTGCAGGTCCTATATGCATCAATGGTAGGGGGGCAGGATCAATAGAGACTGCCAGTGCTATCTTGAGTGATATAATTGCTATCTGTCGTAAGAATACTTAATCGATCGGGATTGTTTAATTATTAAAAGGTATGTTCGTCATATGTCCGGCCAATTGAAACGTGTAAGGATCATTGCAGATTTCCAGTTCCAAAAAGGCACAGGTGAGGCTATGTTCCCTGATGGATCGGAGTTTATATTATCAAGGACCGGAAGGGTCAGGCAAATTATAGATAATGGAGTAAGGATCGCTACAGTGCGGGCCAGTGATGGTCTATTGACATTGGGTATAGAAGGTGCCACACGTCTTCACAGGTTTATGGAGGATCCGGGAATGAGAGTTGTGGTAAATTCAGATGCTGTACCTTTTGTCAAGATTGGAAAGACAGCCTTTGCCAGACATGTGATTGCTGTAGACCCATTAATACGTGCTATGGATGAAGTACTGGTAACAGATGAAAAAGATCATCTACTTGCAACAGGTCAGGCAGTATTGTGTGCTATTGAAATGATTGATTGCAAGCGTGGTGCGGCTGTTATGGTCCGACAGGGTATAAAACAAAATCCTCGCTAACGCTCGGATTTTATTGCCTGAGGCTCTTGAAAGAGCCGAAGATTAGAAGATTCGTAGAATCTTCGTCCGACATTCCAGAGGAATGGATGATAAAAAAATGCGAAGCATTTTCAATATAAAGTTATACTTGATATACTATACAAATTATTAAGGTGATGAATATGGATTGTATCAGGGCACATCTATATATTTCAGGAAGAGTACAGGGAGTATTCTTCAGGCATAATACCATGAAAAAGAGTATGGAGTTAGGATTAACTGGTTGGGTAAAAAACAGGTCAGATGGAACAGTAGAGACTGTATTCGAAGGCCCCTTAAAGCAGGTGAAGGAAATGATCGAGTGGTGCCATTCGGGAGTTCCTCCTGCGGTTGTTACTGGTGTGGATGAAGAATGGGAGGACCCTACCTGTGAATTTGATTCTTTTAGTGTTAGGTAATGACTCTATTATTATAACTATTCTGGTATCCACTTCAAATTAGAGGATAACTAGTGTCGCGTCAACTTCCAAGTGCTGTTATTAACAGAATATAAACTTAATATTCCACAAGTAAATCCGACCGGAGGGAGGATTTAATTAAAATTATTTTTTCTTTTTCTTCTTCGCATCAAATACCGATGGCAAATGCACCACATATTTACCATCTTCCTTCATTGCCATAATAATCTCTTTACGCTCAAGCAGGGCTTCAAGGTTAAGCTCATAGGAACCAGGTTCATTTATCCTGAGTGACTCAATGCGGTCTTGCTCGGGCTCATCTTCAGTTTTTGTTATCTCTTCTGTCCCGGGTTCCTGGTCGCTCAGAAACTCATCGATCTCTTTAAGGCCTTTTTTCCCTGGCTGTTTATCCGGGCTTTTAGCATCATCTCCCTCTTCGGATTCATCATGGACAAAAAGGAACTTATTCCAGCCGCAGTTAGGACACCCATCAAGTATGGCGATATCACCGTCTTTGAAGATCTTTTCACATCGTGTGCATTTATGTGGCATATTTTTTCTCTTTATTACAAATCCAGGACCATAAATAATTACTGTGAAGACACAATTGCACTTATTAAGTCCTTATCTTTTCTAAGTGTCTTGAGCTGGTTTGCAGGCCCGATCACAGTTAACCTGGTTTTGATCACCGGTTTTCTAAATATTTTATCAAGTAATTTCTGGTTATTTTTAGTTGGATAACTCTCAATCTCAATCCCTGCAAAGTCATCAGGTGTTATCTCTGTCATGGTCATCTCAATAAGCTTTGCCTCTTCATTTGGTGTTAAACCTTTCTCAAGAACAAGTATCTTCCCGTTCTTCACTCCATCCAGGATCATTCTAACCTTTTCCATAGGTGTCATCCGGTTCATTTTATCCTCTGAGATCATATCCATCTGTACTCCTATCATGCATATCACCCAAAATGTTGTGCTATCTTTTCGTAAAGTGAATCAATATTCTGTCCATCCAATGCTGATATAGGTACTAAAGGATGTTGCGGAAATGCGGTTCTTATCCTGGCAGGCGAAGATTCAGGCAGGTCTACCTTATTGGCTGCGATCAGGAGTGGTAGACTTCTGGCTTCCATATTCCCTATGACAGTCACATTCACCTGAGTGAAAGGGTCCTCGGTTGAATCCATAACGAGTATCACACCGTCCAGGTCGTCCAGCCATTTTACTGCTTCGATTATACCTTCAGTGGCTTCCTTTGCCCTGCGCTTGGATTCATCTTCCTCAAGACCATGGGCCATAAACTCATGGAAATCCACTTTGGTAGCCAGGCCCGGCGTATCCACAATATCAAGAGTAACCTTAGAGCCGTTTGATTCTATAGTCACGCCTTCACGACGCCGTGCCCTGCGGGTCTCATGCGGAACAGATGAGACCGCACCCATAGCATCTCCTGTCCAGTCCCTGATTATCCGGTTAGCCAGTGTGGTCTTACCAGCATTGGGCGGCCCGTATATTCCTATTCTTGCTTTTTTCTTGTTAAAAATCTTCTTAAACATGGAAGAAAAGTTAAGCTTAACTTTGTTAATCAATCCCATTCTTATTTCTCCTGATATCCCCTTATCATATATTCTTTGCCTCTTATACTAATCTTGATATAATTGAATGTATCGTTTATAAAGGTATCAAACCATAAGATTCATATCAACGTATTAGTATAATAAACCACAGATGAATGAAAAGGTTTCGGGATGTTTCTGGGACATTGTTAATAAGAATAGAGATATCTCATTTATTGAAATGGGGTGCGGTGAAGTTCAACTGTTTTGTACTCCGGGAAAGATCAAGACCTGGTTTGGCAGACAGGCCAGCAGTGATATGGTTATGAAAGTATTGAGAACTTTTTCCATGATAGATCATTCTTTTACTCATGAAAAAGAGATCATCTGTAATTATGACCGGATTCCAATATATGAGAACTATGATTATACATTAGTTTCATACGGGAAGACTCAACATGAGTATAAAGTCATATTTAATATCCGCTTATCAAAACCCAATGCTCTTGATCATCTCATCGAAAGTCTAATAAATGAGCTTGAAGAAGGAGATATTAATAAGACTTTTCACTGGAAAGGAACCATAGACAGGCTTGGATTGATCTACAATGAATTAAGATCATCGGGTGAATGGAATATTACAAAAATAGAATACAGGGATGATGAATGACTGCTCTTAGAAATTTTGCACAAAGGGTTGGAAATATTGACATTTCCGGAATTAGAAAGATATTTGAAGCTGCAGGTGCGGATTCTATAAATCTTGGGTTAGGACAGCCTGACTTTGATACACCTGATCACATAAAACAGGCAGCGATCAATGCTATCAAAGATGGGTTTACAGGATATACAACAAATCTGGGAATTTTGGAATTACGACAGGCTTTATCAAATGGGTTTAAACAAAATAACAATTTTGAAGTCGATCCTGATGATATTATCATTACTTCAGGTGCATCGGAAGCCTTGCATATTGCAATTCTGGCACTGGTGGATCCAGGAGATGAAGTTATAATACCAAATCCTGGTTTTGTATCATATGAAGCATTAACAGATCTTGCTGGCGGAAGAGTAGTAGGTGTACCTTTAAGTGAAGACCTCACTATGACCGCCGATATTGTAGCAGATCATATCACTGATAAGACCAGGGCCTTAATTATTAATTCGCCGTCCAATCCTACAGGAAGTGTACAGACCAGGGATGAGATACGGGAGCTATGCGAGATAGCAGATGATCATAATATTGTTATTATCTCTGATGAGGTATATGAGCATATCATCTATTCAGGTGAGCATGTAAGCCCGGCTGAGTACTCAGATAATACTGTAACAATAAATGCCACATCCAAGACATACGCCATGACAGGATGGAGACTGGGCTATATGGCCGCACCTCATGATATCACCGAGCAGATGTTGAAAGCCCACCAGTATGTACAGGCATGTGCTAACAGTATTGCCCAGATGGCAGCACTGGCCGCTGTAACCGGTCCGCAGGATTGTGTAACAGAGATGCGTGAGAGTTTCAGGCGCAGGCGCGATCTGATAATGAAGGGTTTAAGGGAGATCGGGCTGGATTGTGTACAACCGGAGGGTGCTTTCTATGCATTCCCCAGAGTCGATAACTCAATGGAAGCAGTACAGGAATTACTGGAAAAAGGTGTAATAACTACTCCAGGGACAGCATTTGGTTCTAACGGAGAAAATTATATCAGGCTCTCCTATGCCACAAGTGATGAAAATATCCTTAGTGCACTTGAGATAATGGGGCAGGTGCTGTGATCCGATGATCATAGGGGCTTCGTCCTTTGCTTCTCCTCTTAAGCATTTGATCGATGAAGTAGACTCTGTAGAATTATATATACCAAAAATGGATATATATGAGGGTCGGGAACTTCAACATGATAAAGTAAGGGAAGTTATGGATATATTATCAACCTCCAGCGGCATAACATCCGTACATGCTCCTTATTATGCTGATGTTAATACATATCCGAAGGCTCTTTGTGTTGATACGGCAAATATGAAAGGTCCTGATTTTAAACTTATAGAAGAATCTATTGAAATGGCTGTTAATTTTCAATCGAAAATCGTAGTTATACACCCCGGACTGGTGGGCAATGACCGCAGAAAGAGCCTGACCAAAATGGTGAAAAACCTGCAGCAACTATCAAAAGTCGCAGATAATCACGGAGTGACGCTAGGGCTTGAGAATAAGGAAGGTACGGCACCAGATAACCTGTGCTGTGAGGCTTTGGAATTAATCAGGGCTGTCGAGCAAGTGAATTCTGATAATCTGGGAGTTACCTTTGATGTGGGACATGCTAACCTGACCTCAGGAGGAGATGCTGATCAAGTAGGTGAGTTCATGGAGACTGTACAGGATTGGGTAGTACATGTGCATGTACATGACAATATGGGAGTATGGACCAGTGAATATGCAGGGGATATGCACCTGGCACCCGGAAGCGGTAGTGTGGATATGTCAGTTATAGGGCGGCTTGGGTTTAGTGGTATACATAATATGGAAGTGTTCTCAATGGAGGATGTGATTATGGGTCGGGAGAGGTTGCTTGCATTAAATATGCTTAAGTGAATTCTGTTTCCCTCCCTGATTGGAATTATTGCAGAATCCATTCTGTGCCCCGTCCGCTATCATCAGCCTCGAAGACTTATTGAACTGCGCCACCCTGTCAGCAACAGTAGCGGTAGACGTTTCGCTCTCAAACTCGATAACATTCGTAATAGAATGCCCGAACTTCACAGAAGTATCAGGTTTGTAGTAGATAATATCAGGAACCTGCAGCCTGGTCTTGCGGGTAT
>JAIOQW010000108.1 GCA_021108405.1 Methanosarcinales archaeon | reverse complement strand
CCCTGAAAAATATAGCTTCTATGACCTCATCAACAAATCTGTGTTCATCTGTGTTTATCTGTGGTTAATTTTATAATAGTGTCATATGACATATATCCTTCACAATCTGACACTTGAATGTTGACTTGACACTAGTATTTTTATTGAAATAATGCCTCTTGAGAAATCCGTGTAAATCCGTGTCTCAAATAAATTATTAAATCATTGATATGACAATTGAGATTATGGAATATAGAGATAAGATACACTGCAACATCAACATCCTGTAAATCCTATAAAATTTATCAATAAAAACTACCAATAGGTGCATATTAAGTATTAAAAATATTAAATATCATAACACAACATAACAAAAGACTTATATATATCTGCATTAATCACAATAAATCATTCAATTAAATAGTTCTTCAGTATTAATTATTATGGAGAAATTAAAAATGTATATAGGTAGTCCGGAGATTATTCACTATTTTAAAGATGCAATGCAATCAGGGATATATATTGTTTCTTCAAATCTATTGTATCCGGTTATAATTATATTACTGGGATTGATAACATGGAGTCTTATAGAACTTGGTAGTTTCATATTTGAGTGGCATTCCCGACATCGTAACTTAAAGACAATAGAAAAATGTGCATTCGAGATCAAGGAACTACTTAAGACCAATGATGCAGTAAAGGCAGGATATTTTATTAAAAAGACATGCTCAAATTACTTCCTGCATGAATTTATTGATAACCTGTTTTCATTTCAGGGAAAAGCCTATAGTAAAAATCTTATGCAGGCCAGGATTGAAAAATTATTACAGGACTGTGATACCGGGATAGAAAAAAGGCTTGAAAAATCAAGGTTTGTAGCTAAAGCAGCACCCATGTTCGGTTTAATGGGCACACTTATACCCATGGGCCCGGCATTACTCGGGCTTGCACAGGGCGATACCAAAATGCTTTCAGATAACTTGATCATAGCATTCGGCACGACAGTTATCGGACTGATGGCAGGAGTGATCAGTTATTTAATATCCATAGTCAGAACCAGATGGTATGCACAGGACATAAGTGATATAGAATATTTCACTGAAATATTATTTGATGAGCCAACAACCAAAACTCCTGTTATCACTGCTGAGGCTACTCAGGAGGTTGCACCGGAAGCCATATTAATAACAACACAAGAAGCTATACCAAAGATTGGGAAAAATACTGACAAAGTACAGAAAAATAGTAGCTTTGGTATAGTAAAAACATTTTCCAGATTCATTTACTTTGATCTGATCTTTACATCCACAAGCATAATTCTTGCTAAAACTACAAGTAATATTTTAACCCATCCACTAATTTTCATTTTATTAAGTATCATATTAAATTCTTTCGTAATTCTCGCTCACACTGTAGGTTATACTGTACTGCCCCTTTACCTGTTTTTAATAATAATTAATGCACTGTTGCTTCTAATATTCATAACCCTCAAACGAACTACAATAGAGCGTGCAGATAAAAAATCCCGCATACTTAACAAGCTTTCCAAGGATGATATAATAAACGATGACCCTGACAATATAGAGGTGAATTATTCAGATATCCTGGAAATAAATATCTCACGATCTATAATGAAAATCTTAACAAATAATGGATGGATCGAAGTTGGACGCATGCTATCTAATGATTATATGGATATTATTGAATCTTCCTCCATTGAAATTACGATCGGTGATAAAACATGAGATATATGAAACACAGAAGAAAAAAAAAATTGATTATGAAAATGATGATCCAATGAGCGGTGTTGCCAATCTTTTTGATGTGGCCATGATCTTTGCTATTGGTCTACTTGTAGTTGCACTTACCCATTTCAATCTAATAGAGCTAATATCCGATGAAGATGTTACTATTGTGAAAAACCCGGATCAAGAGAATATGGAGGTGATAATTAAGCATGAAAAAAAGATTGAGAAGCTGAATTTAACTCAAGATGTTGTTACTACAAGCGGTACAAAGTTCGGTACGATCTATGAAACGGATAGCGGAGGCTGGGTGCTTGTTAAAGATGAATCTAATAAATAGGTTTTTCTTTATACTGATTTTTATTTCAGTATCTTCAATAGTAATTTCATCTGCCAATGAAAATAAATGGGACTATATTGGTGATGCAATGTTGTATCAAGGGGATACTTATAGTACTAGAGGCTATATTATTGAAGTTACGGATTTTGATAAAGAAAACGGTTTTGTTCTTATAGATCTAAGAAAAGATGGTATATTGCGCAATAGTACAGTACTTAATGCGTCTATTGATGAATTTATTTATGAAGATGAAATAAAGATCAAAATTTTTAATTCTACTGATGATCCTTTATCAAATAATCCAACCAACTGGACAAACCCACGCATTCATTTGGAATTCTATTTACTGGAAAAGCCAGTCCTTAGTGCGGATATAGATATTCATCGTAATATATACAAACCACCGGATTCCGAGATCCATGTTACAGTTGAAATTGAAAATAATGGTGAAGCTGAAATTAAGGATGTAGATCTGTATATTGATCCGGACGGACTGCAAGTTATACATGGAAAGCTTATACACCATTTCGGCACTATGGAAGAAGATGAATCAAAATCCATTGATTTAAAATTAAGAGTTCCCAGACTTATGAGCAATAGATCATTCAATATTACTGCTAATATCAGCGGTATAGATACAAAGGATATTGTATATACATCAACTGATTCCAGATCTGTAAAGATATTACCTACGTGGGACCTGATATTAAACAAAATTACCACAAATACATCCATGGATCAGGATAGCATGGTTGATATCTATGTTAAAAACACCGGGATTATTAATCTTAGTATATTATTTATGGATATAATTCCTCCCGATCTTGAGCTTCGTATGCAGACAGTCCCTCCTGCTTTTCAAATTGAACAAAAGTATTTGACCTGGATAACTAATTTAACACCTCTGGAGGAGAAAAAATATTCATATTCCCTGATCCCTTCTAAACCTGGTGTGTTTGATATCTCTCCTGTTACTGGCCACTGGAATGAAAATGGAATCAACCATACTATTTTTTCAAACAGCCCTACAATTGCAGTAGATGGAGCATATATCCTCCTTAATAAAACTGCTTATCCCGCACAGGTTGAGTGTGGAGAAAATGTGACTGTTTTTATCAAAGTTGTAAACACAGGTACCAAAGCTGCCAGCATTAATATAATTGATATATTGCCAAAAGACACCAGTCCGGTTCGCGGTAATACCACACTGAATACTACATTGCAGGCAAATCAAACAGCTTCAATAGAATATATTATTAACATGAAAAATCCTGGTAACATAACACTACCACACCCTGAGGTAGAGCTTTTCAGTGAAGACTATTCAAGGTTAAAAATATCAGATACTGTTACTATAGAAGTATCTTCTGAAAAACCAGTAGTTACACCTGTAATTACTGAACAACCGGCAAACGTATCTACCAGGCAGGAACTGCCAAAGTTCGAGATCGTCCTTGTTTCATCTTTACTATTAATTGTGTATTTGATCAAAAGGCGTGCGTGAGTATGAAAAAATTGGGTCTGTTATTATTAGGATTACTGCTGCTAATTACAGCAGGTTTTGCTCAATCTTCACCGTTTTTAATCTACGGATCAGTTAATTATGAAAATGGTACTGGCTGTAACTTGCCTTTTGTGGTTGTTAATAATCTGAATACTTCTGAAATGCTTACTGCGCAAAACCGGACCGGAGAATATTTCTATCAGCTTGTTGGTAGTTCTATGTTTATAAAATCAGGCGATATACTGCAGATAAAGGCATATAAGGATGGAACTCCAATCGGAAATACCATACATACTGTGAACCAAACCGATATTGAGCATGGTGTAATCGTGGTGAACATCAATGACAAATTGATAAACCAATCTTTATTTGATTTCGCAGTAACAAACTTATCTCTTTTCCCTGTTGAACCTGTACTTGGAGATAATATAGATATTAACGCACATATTTCCAATTATGGAGATAGAGATGGGACTACTTCTGTGGGTGTCTTTTATGATAACACAAGTATGGAAATTGAGAGAGCAATAAGATTAGAAATAAGGAGTGATGATGAGAACTACACCTCTGTTGATAATATCTCACTTCCGCCTGGTATTCTCGGAGCAAGATTCCATTTTAATTATTTAGATATATATAATGGACATATTGATATTTGCGATGATAACGGGCAAGTAATTCAAACATTTCCCAGCATGGAAATTAATGATAATATAAGTGTATGGACTGATTGGATATATAGTGAAAATATTTCAATAAGGACAGTATTACCTTTTAATCCTAAATTGTGTACTCATTGGTGCAATTTTAATATCGATAGATATGAAGCGCTTATCGCAGAAGAATTAGTAACACTAAATACAACAGAATCAAAGACTATCAACACATCATGGCCTACAGGCACAGCATACGGGGGTGCAAGGGAGCATAATATCACTGCACGGATTGACCTGCATAATGCCTTTGTCGAGAACAACGAAACAAATAATAACTTTAGCAGGCAAGTATTTGTTAATGGTACTGATCTTGCAATAACAGACATAGAAATCCCCTGTGGTCGTAATATTGATGAACCCTGTTGTAATGAGCAGGAAGTGAATATTACTGTAAAGATAGCAAACTTAGGTGCTGTCGATGCAACGGATTTTACTGTTATAATCCAGGACGGTAACTGTTCCAACTGCAGTAATGCGAATACCAGCGGCATTATTTTTAATAAGACAATTATTAATCACTTAAAAAGTGGAGAAGAAATAATTGTTCCGGTAATATGGAACCCTAATAAAACCGGGTACCATACGGTACAAGCCAGTATTTCTTATAATAATATTGATAATAACAAAACTAACAATAACATGTCTAAATGCTCATTAGTACTGGCAAAGTATGACTTTATTGTTGAAAATGTGATGATTGAACCACATACGGTAACAAAAGGAGAGAATGTTAATATAACCGCAACCATAGGCAGTATAGGGTATATGGGCGAGAATGTGAGTATTGCATTCTTTGTTAACAACACCGATTTTATAGGCACTGGTGGGGAATGGTTTACCAGAATTGGTATACTTAATGATATATATATAGGAGCCAATGATTCAAAAACAGTCTCTATGACATGGAAAGTAAATGAAGTAGGTGGCGACCATATGATAGCAGCAGTGGTCAATCCTGATAATGTTATAGAAGAGAACTACGGAACTAATTACTGCCTTGATACAATCATCGTTAAAGGTAATGATACTGGAAATAATGTTAAGACAAGTACATTACATGTAATCTCACCTGAATTACATATATTGAATCTTACATTTATTCCAGACCATCCGAATATCGGTGATACTGTTAAAGTAGGTGCCGATATTATAAACAATGGAACTGCTGAGGCAAATAGTGAAGTATGGTTCTATATTGAAAAAGAAGAATTAATAAACCATTCACATATAGGAGAAAATCCTACTTCCGAACCAATTTCATTGGTCCTGTCACGATCAGAGGATATTCCGGTAAGAGTTCATTTTGATCGGATTGAAATACTATGCGCAGGTGAAATTAATGCTTCTATCACTGATAAACAGAATCGACAACATACATTGCCTTTTTTTATTAAGCCAAAAGAAGCTGGGGGTCAAGTTGCAAAAGTACCTGGAATTAATTATTATACTCCGGGTTTTGAAGAAGACGGAATCAAAAGATATTGGGATGATGTCTGGACCGACTGGACCAATAGCACTGAGCTTGAAATATGTGGAATAGCTTCAGCGACGACTGAAGACAGTATTGTCTATATTACAATAGATAAATATCAAGTTCGATTAGGTAACAACACTGTCATACTGGATCCCGATAACGTAAAATCATATTACCATATATGGAATTCAAGCTTCCCATCAAAACCGGGAGAAAACTGCACACTTGCAGTTAGTGTAGAGAACGAAATAGAACGGAAAGAAACAGAGATTGGAGGAACTAATCTTACAATTGCCAATCTTTCAGTACAACCTAAAGTGTTGGATGATGATAAAGTATGGATAAATACAACCGTTAAAAATGACGGTCTTATGAATGCGACGGATTTCATTGTGAACATTAGCACAGTGTATTATTGTGAAGGAATTCCAGATAAACGGAAAAGTCAGACCGTATTCAAAGAGATCAATACTACCTATATTAAAAATCTTAAAGCTGGCAGCTCAACAAATATCTCAATACTGTGGGATGCGAATATTGAGGAAATTATTTGTAACGGAGAATGCAGGAGAGGAAGTTGGAAACCCTGTTCATGGAATGAAATTACAGATGACTATAAGGTAATAGTTGAAATCAATCCGCTTAAGAACGAGAGATATGAAGAGAATCCTGATTATTCCAAAGAAGTGGATGTAACTATAAATCGTTCCCGTGATTTTTGGATCACAGATATCTCATTTATGAAAAATAATAAATTCTGTGATCCATCCGAACTTGAGGTTTATGATGAGGTAACCTTAATTGCTACATTTAATATTACCAACCTGGTAAATTATAGTGACAGCGTTAATGTGAGCTTCTATATCGATCATTATGAGAATGAAATAGGCAGTAAAAATGTAGTGTTCCCTGGTGGTAACGGGACTCAATGTGCACAGATCAATTGGAGAGTAGAGGATTTTGATGATGAGGACATCCCTGGCAACCATAATATGATCGTAGTAGTAGATTGGCAGAATAGAACCATTGAGATTAATGAGACAAATAACACATTTGAATATCCAATCCATGTAATGGCATCGGATATTCTGGTAGAAAGCCTGAGTATTAATCCTAAAAACCCTATGAAAGATGATAATGTAAAAATAGATGCTACTATTGCAAATTATGGAAAGAAGCTTGCGAATAATATTACTTTGAGCATTTTTAACTGGTCTGAGCGTCATATTGAGGAAATTAGTGAACACATTGAACTGGAACATGAACAGATAGATATCTATAGGGAAAATGTCACTGCAATGAGATTGTATCTTGATCTTAAGATCGGAGAAGGCAAGGTATACATCAATGATACCAATGGAAGTACGATACAATGCTATAACCACAGCTTCCATGGATGGACGCCATGGATATTTAATAATAATATCACGGTTGTGATGATAAATGATGAAATAAATAGCGCTTATACAAAGGTAAGCAAGATATATTATTTTACTCCTGGCAGTTTAATCAATACCTCAACACATGAAATTGGGATCAACGGAAAAAAGAATATTTCCATCAACTGGAAGGCATCTGTGATCGGAGAAAATTTTATTGTTGCAATAGCTGACCCGGAAGACCGTATTACAGAATATAATGAGTTAAATAATAAATTCGCAGAGTTGATACATGTACAGACTGCAGATCTTATTATTTCCGACATTGTACTGCAATGGCCAAATGGTACCGAGATATATGGTAGTGATACCTTATATTATAATAATACTGTCAATATAATAGCAAATATTGTTAATACCGGTGTTGAAGATGCAGGTAGTTTTAATGCGAGATTTCTGGTTGATGATGTTCTAATAAAGGAAGAAATAATACCTGATTTGGCAAAAGGATCAACAGTATCCATGTCTATAAACTGGAAGGTAAAAGTTGGCAACCATAGAATAGTAGTTGAAGTTGATAGAGGAAATGAGATCGATGAGACGAATGAAACGAATAATATCGCAGCCTTAAAAAGGTATGTATGCGGTGCAGAGCTTTCTGGAAATACATCATGGGAGACTTTAGGGCTTCATGGTGAGATATTATTTGATCCTGCACAGCCTTTCGATGAAGATGAAGTGAGTATCACTGCAATAGTAAATAATTCAGGATCAATATGTGCAACCGATTTTGGTGCTGCTCTATTCTTTAATTATGAACCTGAAATCTACCACAAATGTGCCAATTCTTTTGAGGCAAAATGGAGATACTGGAATTATGAGGATGCAGTATCTGTTTATTTTTATATTACTATTATTCAGCATCAGATACTCGGGATATATGATGGAAATAATAACCTGGTAAAAAAGGTTGACAGGTCAAGCTGGGTTCAGGTGCCTGGTGATACCATTAATATTACTTATTTTGATCCTGTAAATTCCTATATACCAGACTATACGATCTCTTTTTATCCGGTCTATCCGGATAATCTATCACGGATCATGGAATTAAAAAGCAATACTTCGGAACAACTGCCGCCAATAAAACAGAATGTGAGTGCTGGTAATCACACGATCCTACTTTTTATCGATCCGGAAAATAAAGTCCCTGAAGATGAGGATTACAAAGGAAATAATATCATATCCAGTGTGATGAATGTAAAACCCACACGTGACTTCTCTGTTGAGTATGTAACTGAACCGATGGCAAATCTATCAGATTCCGGTACCATAGATATTTTTGCATTAATTTCAAATACCGGATACCGGAACGGAATGACAAAGGTGAATTTCATAGATTATAAAGAAGATAACCGCGCCTACAAATACCATTTTGATACTAACCTCTCACCGCCATATCTCCCTATATCACCCAATGCATCACTATTGAATTCTGAGTATGAGGATGTAACAATCATACACCGTCCTGGTGTGGATGCAATATCATTGAATTTTAGTAGAATATTACTCAATAAACCAACTGGAAAAATACCATCAGGCAAGATATCGGTCTGTAATGATAGCCAGGAAATATGGGGAGATGAATCTGGTTCGGATAAATCGAAGAAAATAGAAAATATGAATATAACAGTTGGGGGGGAGACAGTATATATATTTACTACAAATGCAAAAGTTGACCCGTATGGTTATAATACTGAAACTGGATTTTTCAAAAAAGATGTAGTACTTAATGCAACCAAAACATGGAATGAGTCAAAGAATATTACATCGAAATGGACGGCACATACCGGAAATCATACTATCCTTTTTGCAATAGACCATGATGATAATATAAGTGAAATAAATGAGTCCGACAATGAACTAACTTCTTTATTCAATGTGAAACCTTTAAAAGATCCTGCCGTTGTCAGGTTGAATTATACTCCGCAGCATCCGGGAGAGGGAGATAGTGTGAATATTGCGGCAGTTGTTATAAATAATGGCAATATTACTACTGATTTCACGGTTGACATATGGGCAAACACCACCCGGAAAAATGAAACTCCGGGATCCTTACCGCAAGCAAACCTGATCATTTATCCGGAAGATAAAATCAGATATATTACTTTACTTAACCATACCAATGTTACGTTGGCACCAGGCGAGAATGTGACAGTATTTGCAAACTGGGACGATATTAGTGTTGCTGATTCACCTACACATATTATTACTGCAATTGTTGACCCAATAGATGAGATCGATGAGATGAATGAGAGTAATAACAGTATCAGTAGTGAGATTGTTATGAGCTTTTCGGATTTCTTTATTGGTAGATTCCGATCCGATGGCGAGGGAGCTAATGCAGCAGTTAATATTAAAGAAGGAGGAGGTGCCTGTGGTGCATCTGATGTTACAGTACAATTTGAGACGTACGAGACAGAGGAATGTAGAGAGGGATGCGGTATAATAAGGCATTTCGATGCTGCTAACATGCAGGTTTATTTTGCTGATCTTGATTCCAGGAATGGTTTTGTAGAAGTAAGGAATAGAGATACTCGTTCTGTTGACAAGCCACCGATAATAAAATACCCTCAAATATATTTAAGCGGTGTATGGAGTCCGTGGGTGGAAGGAGATAAGGTTTATATTATCTGCAGTGGTGCTGGATCACGAGTTAATATTAATAAATATAAGTGGGGAAATATTACTGATGAGAACATTGATTTTCTTGATCCGCACGGACACGAATGGATCGAAATACCATGGGAGTTTAAGTATCCGCGGAAAATAAATGTAGTCATTGATCCTGATAATAATATCACTGAACTTAATGAGGACAATAACAATGAGACTGTGCTGGTTTATGCAGATATTGTAGCGAAAGATATTGAATTTTTCAGTCCACAACAGTCCTATTTATGCCTGGATGTAGAAGAGTTCGTCATTGATGGAGTTATTACCAATGGTATAGATGACGGTATTGTATTCCCTGTCAGTAATTTTGATGTTACACTTGAATTCAGGGAATCTCATCCGAATGGCACTACCGGAGATGTGATATTTAATATTACCCGGCATATTAACGATCCGCTATATGCCTTTGAAGAAAAAAAAGTACGTTTCAAGTTCGACCCGAAAAAAAAGTTAAAAACCGGAGGTAATTACACTGTACGGTTAATTGCTGATATTTTTGATAATGTGTGTGAATCGAGTGATCAATATCCGGATAAAGAAGACTGGGATAAAAAGGGAGAACATAATAATGTTATATCAGAAGATATATTTGTGTATAATTCCAGTGGATACACAGGCGGCGGCGATCTGATTAACATTGCCAGGGGTGAGATATTCGGTAGGGTATTGTATACAACCGGGAATTATAATTATAGTGGATTGATAACCCCTGAAGATAATCAGGTATCTGTTAAATACACTGATATTATCCCAGAGGATGCAGGTGATATAGAATTTGCACGGCTCTTTGTATACTGGTATACATGGCACAAAGTTAATAATAAAATAGTCCCGGTTCTTGCAGATGTGCAAGTTGACTTTAATAATCAATACAATCTTGACAAGGCTGGTAACTATTCGGACAATCCGGGTGCTACGACTTACGATGCAGGTTATGGACTATATAGTTATGATGTAACTGATTATGTCACACCAGGTGATAATAAAGCAAGTTTGAGGAATATTGCTGATTGGAATATGGGTGTGCATGCAATCGGTCTTGTAGTGGTATATGAGGATAAAGATGACCCATTAACAAAGTACTGGATCAATGAGGGTGCTGATATTATAATGCCTGCTAATAAGAATCACAATACTGGTCTTCCTCCTGCTACTGTAACAGGTTATTTTGAAGGTATTGAACTGAATGATACACAGAAAGTGAATGCCACATTATTAACAATTCTTGGCATGTATAGTCCACATCCTGCCATTGATGGTGGCATAGGCGATGCGTTAAAGTTCAATAGCAAGAAAGTAGGTTCTGATAATAAGGATCACTGGAAAAAAGTTAAAAATAAAGATAAATTTGAACCTATTGGATATCCCCCCGAATTCCCTGAAAAAAATAAGTGGGAAGAGGTTGAAGAATACTTAAAAAGTGAAAATAATATAGTTGAGATTTACACCAAAAGCAATTTCATGATGCCTAATAATGCATTCCTTCGCCTGATTTTCCCGCCGGACCTTAATGTAAAAAATATGGATGCTCCTACTTCTGCAGTCATCGGCAATAAATATATCATCAACACAACCATTACCAATGAGGGAAAAGGTAATGCCAGTGAGTTCAATGTAAGCTTTTATTCTGACAATTTGGTGATCAAGCGAGAGAGAATCTCCCGTTTGAAACCCGGAGATAACATAAGCCTGCAATTTGACTGGAAACCAATGTCTATGGGAAAATTGTACAAGCTTAAAGTCAAAGCAGACATTCTTTCAGGACCGGATTGGATTGAACTTGATACGGACAATAATGAAATGATAAAGGATGTTCCTATTGTCGGAAGCGGTTTTGGGGATGAACCAGGACCGATAGGAGACGGGAAAGCAGGGCCGGGAGGTAGTGGAGAGGGAAGTGGTATTAAATTAGTTGATACGATCACAGGTTATCTTATGAATGGAAGTATACTTGGAGAAGGTGGAGGGGGCGGAGGGGGTGCTGGTGAATTCTCACTCCTTGAATGGTTGATTAGAGGTATGATATTGTTTACGGGCGGTTTATTAATTTTTACCGGGTATTCACTGGAGAAAAAGAGGAGAAATAAAAAAAAAGAATAGTAGAGATTGGAGACTATTTATAGTATATAAACTATATAAGGGAATTCCCAATAAATAATTTACCCAAATGTGGGTTTTATGGTGACATCCCAC
>JAIOQW010000341.1 GCA_021108405.1 Methanosarcinales archaeon | reverse complement strand
TAGTGAGCATTAAAAATAAAAAAATTTAGTTTTCCATAAGATTTGAAGCGGATACGTATTTTCTATACCCAGAATCACAAGGCCATTAGTATGATCGGCTACGTACGCATAGTCTCCTGCTACAGAAACACCATATGCCCATCCTCCAGTTTCATAAAATCCTGCAAATTCAGGTGCATTCTTATTGCTTATATCTACAATCGCAAGACCATTACCACCATCGGCTACGTACGCATAGTCTCCTGCTACAGAAACACCATATGCCCATCCTCCAGTTTCATAAAATCCTGCAAATTCAGGTGCATTCTTATTGCTTATATCTACAATCGCAAGACCATTACCACCATCGGCTACGTACGCATAGTCTCCTGCTACAGAAACACCATATGCCCATCCTCCAGTTTCATAAAATCCTGCAAGTTCAGGTGCATTCTTATTGCTTATATCTACAATCACAAGACCATTAGTATAATCAGCTACGTATGCATAGTCTCCTGCTACAGAAACACCTTTTGCAGTTCCTGCAGTATCATAATTTCCTACAAGTACAGGTGCATTCTTATTGCTGATATCTGCAATTACAAGACCATTATCATGATCGGCTACGTATGCATAGTCTCCTGACACTGTAATATCTTCTATCATACCATCAGTAACCAATCTACTTAATTCCAATGGTATAGCAGGATCGCTTATGTCAAGCACAACAAAATCCTGTCCCTGGCCTACGAATGCATAATCTCCGGATACTGCAACTGCCGAAGTTATACCACCAATATGTCCTTCGAATGTTACCTCAATCTCATCTGCTGCTGTCCCTATACCAGCACATGCCATCCATACCACAATCGCCACAGCTAACATTATCATTACCGATAAACAGTTGCTTATCTTGATATAATTGTATATTTTTATTATCATAGTCCATTCACCTTATCTGCCATAAAGAAGTTGATCTTTGATGTAAAATATTTTATATTCACAGTACTATTAACATTTTTCTATATCTACCAGATAGAAGCTGATCTTTGATGCAAACTGTTATACTGCCGTTGATGATTATATCGGAAGTATGTGGTTCTGTGTTATTTGTGAGTTCAATATTTTGCATTGAAATAACTGGATTTTAGTATTGAGTCTCACATGAATAATATTCAGTTTATCATTATTATGTTGATAATATGTGAAAAGATATATATTCAATTTCAGTTATATTGGAGTGTTACATTGGTTGTTTTAATACTACCCTATAGAATTAACAATGGTGAATAAAATGAATGAAAATAAGAAAACAGACCTGCCTGAGTTAGGAGCCGTACTGCAAAGAGACCGTGAAACATATGCAATTGCACCAGATATCCCGGCGGGTGTCGTCTCGCCTGACACACTGAGAAAGATCGCGGATATTTCCGAAAAGTATAGTGCAGCTGCAATAAAGATTACAAGCGCACAGAGAATGGTGATCGTAGGATTAAAACAGGATGATCTTGATAATGTCTGGAAGGACCTTGACATGAAGCCCGGGGCTGCCATCGGATTGTGTGTACGTAGTGTTAAAATCTGTCCTGGAACTACCTTCTGTAAGAAAGCAGTTTCAGATAGTCTGGGTCTTGGACTGGCACTGCACGAGGCATATCATGGTATGGAACTGCCCGCTAAATTCAAGATGGGAGTATCAGGTTGTCCTAATTGCTGTGGCGAGTCATGGATAAAAGATATAGGGTTTATTGGTTTCAAAAATGGATTTAAAGTAGTTGTGGGCGGAGAAGCTGGTAAAAAGCCGAGAATTGCAAATGAGCTAACCTTTATTGAGTCAGTAGAGGATGCAAAAAAGGTGACTCAAAATATACTTGATTATTATCAAACAAATGCAAAACCAAAAGAGCGTATTGGTGATTTCGTTGATAGGATCGGGTTCGAGGAGTTCAGTAAAAGTGTATTGATGTGAGGATTGCAGAAGAAAAGCTACAATTAGAATCAGTTTAATCGTTTCATCATATTTAATCTACTCCCAAAGCCGAAGATATATCATTCGCTATACAACCTGAACCCGTAGAAGATTTGCTTCTTAAAGAGCCGGATGAGAGAAATATTCAAGTCCGGTCCTGTAAGGGGGCTCATAGTAACCCCGAGGTTATTACCTCAATAAGAGGTGCGCTATGAGCTCTACTTGACATTTGTTGATGGGGTCGTGGAAACTATATTTCAGGCATTTTCGTATCTGGTTTTATTTGTGTTTATGTGGAGCTATCATTTTTGACCGCTTATTTGAAGTGGATACGTCTATTCCTCCAGATCTCAGTCGGTAAATGCGAACGAAGTGAACAGTTCATTCTTTTGCATCCCTAGTCCTTATTATGATAAGTTATTTTTAGAAAATATATATTTATTCACTATTTAATATATTTAATATATTTATTTATCTATTCATCATCTATTGTTCACCCTCTCTAATTTAATATAATACCTATCGTATTATATCCCATACAATATATTCTATATATTATTTTTTATATATTATATTGTATTATATATTATATACTTTCTATTATATATTATCTATTATTTACATTGATCTATCGATATTTTTTTATGCATAATTTTTTATATCTATTATAGTGTATATATTATTTTATAAACAAATTTTCAATTATTTTATATAATATTTATTATAGGATAAATTTAAAATTTTTATTTATACACTTAAATTCATTCACCGTATTATATATAAATAATTGTAAGATATTTTATTCACTAACCGCTGTTGTTTTTTAATAATCGCTCTGCTCTTTTATCAATGCAATTGAACTCCTAAAGATGTAGAAGTTCATAGATATTAACTTCTTTTCTTCCTATGCAATTTAGAATATTTAGAGTCTAAATAAACCTACACATTTTTGATAGTATACCAGGTATAACTTGTATATCTAAAATGCTTGTTCAATTCACATTTTCTGATATTGGGTGTAGATGTTGTATATATCAAAGATTGCTCTATATACTTTATTCAACCGAATTAAAAGTTTATGCTAATGTGTGCACTCTATGAATTTTATAACCCTATATTTATATATACCCATTCACCTATATAGGGGGTACTTATATGCCGCGAAAACATATCTATTCATATAGGCAACACTATCACAAAAAGTTACAAGAGACGGCACCTATATTCTTATATACTATAGTAATATATGTGTGACAATTACACATATGTTAGAATGGATATACTTTCTGCAGCTAATAAGGGGGTTGTATGCCATAAACACCATATTCCTATAGTCTACAGAATGGCTGGGGTAACAAAAGACCACCAAATTATCGAATCTGAAATTCGTTACTATATTATATGGGAATGTATCCTATTTTTCTTTAAAACAACTGGATTTTTTCTTATAACTCAAAATCCTAGTTTAAAAATAACCAATATGCATATTCTATCAGGAAAACATTACTGAATATCTGCTTTAAGGAAGAAAGAGGATATGCAAAACATTATGCAAAACATTTTTGATATATCAAGTTATACATGGTATATTAAAAAAAATGAGAGTTAAATATACCAAGAAAATTAGAAATCTATATATATGTTTAAAAATAAAATTAGAATAAAAGCATAAAGGAATTTAACTTATGCTCTAATGAGGGGCGATCAAAATGGGATCACTAAGGCAAAAGATCAAGCAGCGAGTAGAGAAATATCTTGAACTAGATGTTGATGGTATTAGAAACCAGATCCTAAAAGTTTTTATTTCATTAAAAAAGGCAACAGTAGAAATGATTCATTCAATTATCTCAAAAGAATATGATGTTTCACATAATGTTGTTGCTTCAATGATCGGATATATTCATTCAAAATTGGGGATACTTAGAGCGCATAAAGAATCATATAAAACACCCATAGAATATAGTGTAAATGAGAACTATTTAGATCTGGTGAAATCAGCACTTAATAAATCGACTGCTAAAGACGTAGATACCTAATAATTCATATTAAATTAATTTTACTTTTTGATAAGTTGGAAAGTATAAACTTACCTATTAATCCGGTTTTATAGGATTACTTAGACGAAGTCAGAGGATTATCAATTGACACTAGTAAAAGATGCACCCAGGACATCAACTACAATAATGGTACGATCGGAATCAAATTCCAGGGTAAGTCATTCAAGGGATCCTTACTATGAACTCATGCGTCGTCTATTCCAGGAAGAAAAAACTGCTGCTAATGGTAAGAAATTCTTATTACAAATAGAAGAGCGTCAAAATCACAATAATCCTATCAAAACAAGTGAATGGAAACAAATATCGCAAGATTTGGATATTGGTAAAGCTTCTTTTTATGCAATGAGGAATAAGCTTTTAGGTGCAGGTCTAATAATCAATCGGAATGGAGAATACCGCCTTTCAGGTCAATTCAGTAAAGATTTAATGGACATGGCATTATGGTGGTGGACTGCAATATTAAAAAATGATACTGAAAATCTTTAGTTCATCATTGCTGTGATCTCATCATTTAATGCAACTATTCTTCTAATTATATTTTCATCCCGTCCTTTTTTTTGCAATATTTTAATCTTTGTTGAAATCGAGACAATAATATCATCCTCTACCATATTATCTGCATGGGCTACTATCTTTTCTTCCAGGCTTTCGGGTATATAGTTACCGGCAGGTAAACCCAATGCTATTGCATCATCAGATGATATCCCGGCACCTATATGTGTTTTAATAATACGAATAATTCTCTCATCCAATCCGTATTTTTCACATAGATACACACCTTCGATCCCATGTCGTATATCATGTGTCCTGGACCGTCCAATATCATGAAGTATTGCTCCGATAACAACAAGTTCTATATCTACCGAATAACCTTTTTCTTTTATCTTGTTAGCTATTGATTGGGCATGATCCGCCACTATCCGGCAATGCCGGATTATCTTTTTACTACAGCCAGCTTTGTTAAGAAGATCAAATGCACTTTTCTTATCAGGTATCAAGGATATTCCAGCTCTTTGATACGTTTTAAAAGGCACTGTTTAACAATTTCATTATCCTGGTAAATAACATCGTCTCCACAGATAGGACATAAGAATTCTATCTCCGAAACTACATCAAAAACAAAACGCCCACAATTATTTTTACAGACATAGAACATGTTATTTTCTTCAAAATTCAGCTTTTTTTTAAGATTATCTATCAGTTTGGTTAATTGCTCATCAAGAAGATTATTTATTCCACTTAGATCAAGTTTCCAAAGGTATGTCAACCAACCGCTATCTTTATTCCTCTCACGCCGATAAAAAGCCAGTCTATTTTCAAAAAGGATATATAAAGTACGCCTAACAACATTCAATGCAACTTCTGTTACCTGAGATACTTCTTCATCAGTAACTTCTCCATCAGGCATGTTAAAAACAACATTTATCCCTTCTTCACCAACAAGATTAAGTAAAAGACCTCGAATTACAGGATCCTTCAGATCTACCAAAATATCACCATACTAACCAAGTGTTTTATTATAACTTTAATCTTCCGAGTTAACTCTATATTAGCTATATAATAATACCTTCTTTAAATCCGTAATAAATTTTTGGGCTTTATTAATCACTTCATTTTTACTATTTCCACCGGATATGTAAGACACTATTGGTTCATTTTCATAAAATATAGTCCCTTCAGGGGGTATATCAACAATGATGTCTTGCTTAAAACACTGTATTAAAAAACCAGATATGTCATTACTGATACTAATTTTCTTAGGTGCAAAGAATATTGCCCTTATAGAATAGCATTTATATTTACCAATCGTTTCTTCAATTTCAGGCAGTATTCCATTAAAAGCATCATAATGCGCCTGAAATATATTCAATCCGGTTGACAGTTCAACAGTATCAATACTTCCCTGAAACCTGGGATTAACTTCTAATACTACCTGCCTGTTATCTGATATAATAAAATCAACACCGATCGACCCAACCAATTTCAGTTGTAATGCAAGATCCACTGCAATCCGGCACATCCATCCATTATACCCTCCCAAATAGGGAGTTATATTACCACAATAAGCAAATGGCATTCCAGTGAGCCCTTTAACACCGGCAAGGTGTTCATTAACAGCAACAGCAACAGCCTTTTTTCCAGTAGATATTACAGAAACACTGGCTATAATACCATTAACATATTCCTGGATCAAGTACTGATCTTTATGATCTTTGATTTCATCTAATACTGAGATAAGATCCTGTTTATCTTCAATAGGTATATTTTTCATACCTCCGGCTCCACATCTTGGTTTTATTACCACAGGATATTCTTTCTTCCAGTCATCAGGTGTGATTATTGAGTCCAGGGGAACAGTATAAGGGTGCGGAATATTCAGACTCTTTAATTTCTCTGCTATTAAGACCTTATCAGAAACATTGTTAATGATATGTGTTGGATTATTCAACAATTGAACCTTGCTACCGGTTATTTTCCTGATCCAGTTCCCTTCATGTTCAAATCCGGGACCAAGAACTACACAATCAACAGGCAGTACTGATTTGATCAGCGGAACTAACCTTGATTTTATCCTGTCTGTTTCAAAGTTATATAGATCAGGTATATCCCATATAAAAAGTTTTTCACAGCAGGACTTAAGATCAATATCACCAAAACTATCCAGTGAAATAACACTATACCCGCAATGTCTGGCAGAACAGGCTATATGACGTGTATTAACTCCTATTATTAATATTTTCATTTGATGATCATTGTATAAGACTGGCTGCATCTACGGTTGCTCCGGATTGACCTATAATAGTAACGTGATCCCCATCTTCAAGAATAGTGTCACTATGTGCAATCATTGAGTCATCTCCTCTGCGTATCAATACGATCAGACTATTCGTAGGAAGATTAATGTTCCTAATAGAGTGTCCGACAACTTTGGGATTGGTAACTCTTACTTCGATAATATCACCTTCATTTCCTACTTCACACATCGTAAAGAGATCATTTCTTCCTACCATATTTTCCAGAATGATCGCTGCTGATATTATCGGGCTCATAGACCTGATCCCGAGATCAGTGAATAGCGGTAGATTATGCGGATCATTCACCCTTGCGATCAATTGTTCACTGGAAAATCCATATTTACTTTTTGATATCTGACAGGAAAGCAGATTTACATTGTCCTTGTCTGTAGTAGCTATTATATATTTCGCATTCTTTATCCCTGCCTTCTCAAGTATTTCCAGGTCATTCCCATCGCCTTGAACAACCTTTATACCAAGTTCCATGACCTTTTGACAGTCATCTTCATCAGGGTCGATCACTACTACGTTCTCACCACGTTTATCAAATCTCTGGGCGAGCTCTCTGCCCACCCCACCTCCGCCTATAATAATTATTTCCATTGGTATCACTTCCAATTTTTTTGCAATTGTCCCGGCAAAGATACCGGGCATCAGGACTGAAAATATCACTGTTAAAAAGACCAGTCCGACTAATAAATTTACACTTTCTCCCATCCCTTCAATTCCTTTCATACGTATGGCAAAATACGTAACCATAGATGCAGGCACAACACCACGAGGTGCAATAAAGGAAATAAATGCTTTATCATTGACTGTTAATAAGGAACCTGAAGTAGAAGCAAATACGGCTGCTGGCCTGATAACAAATAACAATATCAATATAACAAATAATCCAGGTATTCCGATACTCCATATATATTCCAATTTTATCATACCTGCCAGAAGAATAAAGATAAATGACAGTAGTATTATCACCAGGTCTCCCTTAAATTCTTTAATTGATTCCTTATGTGCTATATCGGTTGATCCGATAATGAAAGCAAGGATAGCTACAGCCAGTATACCTGATCCATTTCCAAATGACTCTGCTATTGCAAAGGATAACAGTACTGTTGTTAAAGTAATTAACCTGGCATACTGGGCTGTAATAAGAGGTATATTCTGTAAGATATAGGCAAGCATTATACCTCCTACCAGACCAATTATTATACCTGCACCAACTCGAATTATCATATAATGGACCACACTCATATCAGGAGCAGCTAACAATATCCATTCAAAAACCAGTGCAGATAGGATGACACTGATAGGATCATTCAAGACACCTTCAGCTTCCAGTATCTTGCTGATCTTTCGATTTACATGTACCTGTTTTACCATAGGAGTTATAACCGTTGGACCGGTAGCACTGACCAGGGCACCATATAATAATGACATCTCTATAGGAATATTTATTAGATAATATGAAACAAATGTGGCTCCGATAAAGGTTGTTAACACTCCAATAGATATGATCTTTAAGATGCTTTTATGCAGTGTCCTGATATGGTTTAAATTGATATTCAGTCCACCGTCAAATACAATAATAGCTACAGAGATCGCTACAATAGCTTCAAGTTCTTGCTCAAAACCTGATGTATTTATTACATTCAACACTTCAGGTCCTAGAATAATTCCAAAGAACAGTAGAAAGACAATACTGGGCATCCTGAAAAAACGTCCCAGTATATGAGCACTAATTCCCATTAAAAAAATTAGTGCCAACAGGGCCAATAAGTATACGGAATCCCCCATCTTTCCGCTTACCTCTTTAACTATTTGAATTAATTATTGATTTTTAAAATATTTAGGTGCTGTTTCAACAGATCTGGCCAGCAGTTGCGCTCCTGTTTTTAGATCTTCAAGGTCAATTACTTCCACAGGGGAATGAATATATCTTGATGGGATATTAATTACCGATGTGGGAATGCCTGTTTTGGTCAGGTGGATGGCTGTAGCGTCGGTAGTTCCTCCTTCAGCCACATCTAACTGGATGTCAATATTGTATTCTTTTGCAGTTTCCTTTATCCATTTGATCACTTTCTCAGTTGCGATCAGACCTCTTCCGCCAGCATCTATAATAGTAACCGCAGGTCCTTTACTCATCTCGATAGCACTGTGTTTCTTTTCAATACCAGGATGGTCACCCGAAACTGTGACATCTGTTACCAAAGCCACATCAGGATCAAGATCAAAAGCACTTATCTTAGCACCTTTAAGGCCTACTTCTTCCTGGACAGTACCTACTGCATAGATTGTTGTATCGATATTCCTTTCACTGATCAGACGCATGGTTTCTATCATCATCACAATACCTGCACGATCATCAAGACATTTACCTGTGATCCTGTTATTTGCCAGATGGGCATATTGGCGGTCCATAGTGGCTGTCACACCAGGGATCACTCCGAGGGCTTGCGCATCAGCCGGATCCCTAGCACCGATATCTATGAACATATCTTCAGCTTCCACAGGCTTTTTTCGATCTTCATCCTTCATAGCATGCGGTGGTTTGGCACCAATAACCCCGTAGATGTCTCCTTTTTCAGTATGAACGATAACCCTCTGGCTGTGGAGGGTCTGGTCAAACCATCCTCCTAGTTTTACAAAACGAATAAAGCCTTTATCATCCACATATTTACACATAAGTCCTATCTCATCCATATGTGCAGCGATCATAACACTTGGAGAACTGCCTTTTCGTGTGGCAATGAGGTTACCCATTTTATCTGTTTTGATCTCATCAACGTATGGTCTTAAGTATTTTTGTAGGAGTTCTCTTACATTACTTTCGTATCCTGAGACACCGTGAATATTTGAGAACTGTCTTAGAATTTCATCGAGTTGTTGCATAATCATTGCCCCATTGTATTATATGACTACGTTTAAGGTTTTAATATTATCCCTTATTTTTTCTTTATCCTTGAATTCCCAGGCGGTAGCATCATAGCAATCTTATCAGGCGAAGCAATAGATTTTACAAACTGTCTATCTCCCACTTTATCCACAAATAACTTATAGATCTTCTTAGCAATATCGCTCTGGTTGAACTCACCTTGTTCCACTTCGATCATATACTCAGCCAGTTTACGTACAGCACTCGTCGGCCCACCCACAAGCCTGGTATTACCCTTAGTCTGTATACCGACAGCCGCATCCACTGTCGTTTTCATGAAATTTCGTTTTCCTCTGATAACAAATGAACCTCTGGGTAGGAACTCACCTGGTTCAGGTGTTTTAGATACCTGATCAGGGGTTACCCAGTAACAGTCACCCTCTATTCTACCTGATTTCCACACACTTGAATTAGATATTACAAACTGTGCACTCTCCTGGAGAGTTGTTTGCGGTACTTCTTTCCCCTGGGTCTTGATAACTACAGCAGGTGAACCCGGAGATTCGGTATGGAAAAATACATCCCTTTTTTCCATATATTTTCTAATTACATCCTCATTAGTACTTACATCACGTCCACCGACCACTAAAAATCCGTCAGAGGATTCAAACCATCTGAACCTGTCATACCAGCGGGGTTTTACCTTGACTTTACCTCTTTTACCAGATAGACGGTCTTTATCATGATTCTTATCTCTTTTTTTTATCAGGTCCTGGGTCATTGTCAGGGCACTCAGGGCGCCTGATCTCTTTTTAGCGGTCTTCTTTGCTTTATCATAATAAACCTGGGAGTTGCGTGGTACGCTCAGATTGATGTTCACATCAATATGTACTTCATCAAGAACCAAGCTCAATGTTCCGGTGCTCGGATCAATGGACCCTATCAGTTTAGCCTGGGGATTATCCGCATTTTTAAGCCTGTGTTTAATCTCATCCCAGCTAAAGTGCTGCCTTGCATCATTGATAATCTTTAATATCTCTTCAACTGTCTGGTAGTGAGCATATAACAGTTCTCCTTTAGCTTTTAGTTGAGCTTGTTGTTTTGTGAACTTTTCAATAGCATCATGTTGCTGGCGCAAACGTCTTTCAAGCATACCTTCCTTTTTTTCAATTGCTATTTCCTGCAGAGCTGCAGGCTTGACACCTTCATTAAAATATTCATCAAGTGCCTGACTGAAACTCTTGAACTGTAATATTTCCAGATTTTGATATTGCCGGAGTCCAAACGGTATCACATCAATGTTTTTACCTTCCTTGATTACGATCTGAGGTTCAAGTTCTCCCTTTTTAATAGGGTTAAATACTTCATTAATAGCTACCTGCAGACCATCAAGATCAGATACTTCATTTGCAGTAGCATGCTTATCAATACCTGCTCTTAGACATACCTCTTCAGCCAGTACTCCTCCTATGTTCAACCTGGTTGCGATCGTGCGTACTATATCGCTCTGGGATTCATTGAAAATCGACGTCAGTGATCCTGTTGAAATATCAAGGGGACTTATCTGGGGAGGTGGTAGTTCATATATCTCACCTCTTCGAAGCTTCCTGTCCTTAAAGCTTACTGGCTTTAGCGGTTGAAGAATACGGCTTTGTGAATCTGTTAGTATAATATTACCCCTGGAAAATAATTCTATGATCAATTTTGTGATGATCCCGGCCCTTATAATGGTAATTTCGATGATCCTGTCAAAGTCATACTGAGAGATCTGCGTTATCCTGCCACTGATAATGTGCTTTCTAAGCAGCATAGGGAATGGCCCGGGAAGTTTGGGTGCAGGACGTGGGTATTGAGTAAAATGAATTCGTTTACCTGCCCGGATCACCAGATGGTGTCTGCCTTGTTGGTAAATGTTCAAGGTTAATCTGATCTCATCTTCACCAGTCTGGTAGATCTTTCCTATCTTTGCATCTATTAATGTCATTGTGTCTGTATTAAACTCAGATACAATAGCAGCAACATCCACACTTGTCATTTCCGATTTCATGATATCACTTATTGATTGATAGATCTTAATATTTTTTGTAGTATATCAAGTATAACTTGATGTACTCAAGAAAATCCGACCGAAGGGAGGATTTTGTTCTATATAATTCTGTTAAGCGTCGCCAGACTTTATATAGCATTTCATTCCATATGTGATTGGTTGAGTGATGAATCGTGACAATATACTAGTGTCGAGTCAACCATGTAACATCGCAAGATATGTAATCTAACACGGTCCCATTTTCCTGTGATTTTTAAGACGCAGATAAATCAAGAAAATCAGATTATATCTATTCCTGCCAGATAATTGAAATTCATTGCAACTTTTATCTGCGGTTCCTTTTTCCTCTCAGAGGGCGAAAATGATAGCCACAGATAAACACAGATA
>JAIOQW010000063.1 GCA_021108405.1 Methanosarcinales archaeon | reverse complement strand
ACACCAAATACACATACAACCACTTCAAGAGTATCCCAGGGTTCGGATGATGCAGAAGAACATGTTCATAACGGGTATATTGATCTTGGAAGTAGTGATTTAGAACTTGTTCTTGACCAATACACTCAAACTATTGGATTAAGATTCCAAAATATTCAGGTTCCTAACGGAGCAACAATAACTAACGCATATGTTGAATTTGAAACCGATGAAACAGGATCAACCAGCACAGACCTTACTTTTTATGGGGAAGATGTAGATAATTCTGTAACTTTCATACCCGGATATTCTTACAACGTTTCACGTCGAACAAAAACATCAGCTTCAGTAACCTGGTTAAATGTTCCTGCATGGGATACAATAAATGAGAAACATCAAACACCAGATATCTCTCCAATAATTCAGGAAATTGTAAATAGAAATAACTGGGCAAGCGGCAATGCGTTATCAATAATAGTTACAGGGTCCGGAAGAAGAACAGCAGAGTCGTACAACAAAGAGCCAGATAATGCACCGTTTTTGGTAGTAGAGTATATTCCCCACGATCCCGTCTCTCTCCAGAACAATACTATCACGATCACTAACACCAGCGATGCCAGTGTCGATAAAGGTATGACTGTTTATGTAGATTACGATTTTACTGATGCGGATAGCGATACTCCCACATTCAGTTGCAATCGAACCGATCTTTTCACTGACTTCAATACAGATACAGGTACCGGTATCTGGTCAACCGGATTTACTGATCCCGGTACGTACTTTATTGATTTTGGAGTTTCTGATGGCCAGGGTTCTACTGATAATTATACCATGACCATCACTGTTAACGTTATAACTTCTGAAACGTGCACAATTACTTCAAGAGTATCCCAGGGTTCGGATGATGCAGAAGAACATGTTCATAACGGGTATATTGATCTTGGAAGTAGTGATTTAGAACTTGTTCTTGACCAATACACTCAAACTATTGGATTAAGATTCCAAAATATTCAGGTTCCTAACGGAGCAACAATAACTAACGCATATGTTGAATTTGAAACCGATGAAACAGGATCAACCAGCACAGACCTTACTTTTTATGGGGAAGATGTAGATAATTCTGTAACTTTCATACCCGGATATTCTTACAACGTTTCACGTCGAACAAAAACATCAGCTTCAGTAACCTGGTTAAATGTTCCTGCATGGGATACAATAAATGAGAAACATCAAACACCAGATATCTCTCCAATAATTCAGGAAATTGTAAATAGAAATAACTGGGCAAGCGGCAATGCGTTATCAATAATAGTTACAGGGTCCGGAAGGAGAACAGCAGAGTCGTACAATGGAGAGCCAGATAATGCACCGCTTTTGGTAGTAGAGTATAGAACTGATTGACCGCCTTCAACAAGCTAATGCGATGGATGTTCCAGTACAGATGACAACGATGAATATGACCCTTCTTCTGGAACTTACACAATTACTTCAAGAATACCCAGGATTCAGATGATGCAGAAGAATGGAGATATCGAAAAAGCTATAAATGGTGCAGTTTATTGTTACCATGATTAACACAAAGTAATATCATCACTTGATACAGTAAATAAATATTTATTTATTGTAATGATATTACTACTTGTTATCCTATAACTGGATTATGGGGCCGTGTCGTCCATGTTAATCAAAAAAAAATAGGGAAAAACAATGATGAAAATAATTTATATTATTATTCTTTTTTTGTGGGTATTTTTATACTCAGGAACCGAAGCATCATCTATTGAAAGTCTTAAAGTAAATGGTGGGGGTTATATAACCAGTATATCCGTCGATCCTAATTCACCAAATATTGTTTATGGAAGTTCAGATTTAGGTGGAATGTATAAAAGTACAAACTATGGTGACGAATGGAGAATTATAAACAAGGGATTAGTTACTGATGCCGATCTTGCTATCGCTACAACCGCTATAGATCCACAAAATTCAAACGTGGTTTATATAGGAACAGGACATATCTGGGGAACTCCATCAGGTAACTATGGTGGGATTTTTAAAACCGTCAATGGTGGTGCAGATTGGGAGTTAATAACTCGTAAAGTAAAATTTGCCGCATGTGGAACATTTGATGTGCAGGGTAGATTAATTGTTGTCGATCCGAAAAATAGCAATATAATTTATGCTGGAAGTCATAAAGACGGTATCTTTAAAAGCACAGACGGCGGCGCGAGTTGGGTACTTAAAGGATTGGCTGGTAATTATATTAGTTCCGTGGTTGTAGACCCTATAAATACGAATACAATATATGTTTCAGCCCAAATAACAATATCAGGGACACAGCCGGGTCTTTTCAAGAGTACAGATGGCGGTAATACCTGGCAGACTCTTACCAGATCATATAATGTATATGATCTGACTATTGACTCTCAGAATCCCCAAATATTATATGCTGCAGCGTATAACCAGGGAATTTATAAAACGACGGATGGTGGAACTACATGGACATCAAAAACTCCTGTAGGAACTCTCGACAGCGACGATCCTAACTGCATAGCAGGTGAAATTGAATACGTCTCCATCGCTGCCAGTCCCACAAATCCTCAAATAGTCTATACAAAATCAAAATGTAGGAATCAAGTTTATAAAACAACTAACGGTGGAGATACCTGGGAAAAGATACCATCAAGCAATAGTAACATCTTTACTGGAGACTGGGATTTTGATAATTCTCTTTTTGCAATCTCAAGCAGCGGTATTACTGTAGACCCCACCAATTCAAACAGGGTCTATTTAGGCACATGGTATGCGATCTGGCGAAGCGATGATTCTGGGAATACATGGACTGTAAAACCTAACGGTCTTGAAACTTCTGCTGCTCAGGCAACTGCTGTAAATCCAGATTCATCCAATGAGTTATATTCATGCCATGCTGATATTGGTCTTTATAAAAGCGTTGATAGCGGTGCGACATGGACACGTATTCCCGAAGTTGGGGGTAATTGTTGGGCAATAGCCATAGATAACTCAACTAATCCTATAACTATATACGTTGGAACTGGTAGTTGGTCTGGCAGTACAACCAATGGTAAAATATTTAAAAGTACTGATAATGGAAAAAGTTGGTCTGATACAATTAATGGTTTAACTGATAGTAGAATTCGTTCTATAGTAATTGATCCAACAAACCCTTCAATAGTTTATACAGGACATACAAATGGTAGAATATATAAAAGTACGAATAAAGGTTCATCATGGTCTAAAAAAAGCAGTGGTTTAGGGTCAAGTGAAGTTCTACAGATAGTTATCAATCCATCATCTCCAAACATTGTTTATGCTGTACAGAAAAATAATGGAATTTACAAAAGCACTAATGGTGGAGATAGTTGGTCTTCTATTAATAATGGAATTGGAACTCTCAGTACTAATGACATTGCTTTAGATCCAAACAATCCAAATATAGTATATGTTGTATGTAAGGGATATGGTATATATCGAAGCACTGATGCTGGAGGAAGCTGGATCAATGTACATTCAAATTATGATGGACTGTCTCTTGCTGTTGATAGTAATTCAGTGATATATGCTGGAGGAAAGGCTTATTGGTCATCATCCAATAATCCTGGGCTTTACAAAAGTACAGATGGGACTACATGGATCAGAATTGATGAAGGGCTGCTTAATCAAGGGATTGATAATATTGAAATAGATCCCACAAACAATAACTGTCTCTACATATCAACACGTGGAGACGGAACTTTCCGTGTAGATATGACTGCAACTTCTACAAACCAAAGTAATGACGGAATTGATAATAACGATGACGGATTAATTGATCAGGAAGATCCTGGATGTTCCAGTACAGATGACAACGATGAATATACCCCTTCTTCTGAAACTTACACAATTACTTCAAGAATATCCCAGGGTTCGGATGATGCAGAAGAACATGTTCATAACGGGTATATTGATCTTGGAAGTAGTGATTTAGAACTTGTTCTTGACCAATACACTCAAACTATTGGATTAAGATTCCAAAATATTCAGGTTCCTAACGGAGCAACAATAACTAACGCATATGTTGAATTTGAAACCGATGAAACAGGATCAACCAGCACAGACCTTACTTTTTATGGGGAAGATGTAGATAATTCTGTAACTTTCATACCCGGATATTCTTACAACGTTTCACGTCGAACAAAAACATCAGCTTCAGTAACCTGGTTAAATGTTCCTGCATGGGATACAATAAATGAGAAACATCAAACACCAGATATCTCTCCAATAATTCAGGAAATTGTAAATAGAAATAACTGGGCAAGCGGCAATGCGTTATCAATAATAGTTACAGGGTCCGGAAGAAGAACAGCAGAGTCGTACAACAAAGAGCCAGATAATGCACCGCTTTTGGTAGTAGAGTATAGAACTGATGGACCGCTTCCAACAAGCTAATGCAATGACACAATCGATAATAACGGTGACGGGTTAATTGACCAGGAAGATTCTGGATGACAACGATGAATATGCCCCTTCTTCTGGAACTTTCATAATTACTTCAGGGTATCCCAGAGTACAGATGATGCGGAAGAACATGTACATAATGGGCATATGTGGAAGAGCTCAACACATCGTGAACTCATCTAATGAATATTTCAAATGTCATGTCCAAGAGGTTTGATTTTTTTAATCAGACAATTCAAAGTATAAAACTATATAAATCAGTAATTACCTTTTGTAATTAATTGTAACATATCCGTATTAAAAAACATAAAACAACTATTGAGATGAAAAACGTGAGCACAGCAATTATGCCCGGAACCATACCGGAGATAATCAAGATGTCCCGGGTCATACATGAGTTCGAACAAACGGGCCTGAACTATTTTATCCTTCATACAAGCCAGCATTATTCTCACGAGATCATAGTGTGCTCTTTAGACAGGCCTGGTCTGCACGACGCCAGATACAACCTGAATACCGGCTCTGCTCCGCACAAAGATCAGACCGGAATGATACTTATGGAGATCGAGAATGTGCTGATTGCAAAGCGGCCCGGTACTGTAACGGTGGTGCTGGTAATGAGGTGGGGTGGATGATAATAAATAGAACAAAAACAAGGAGGTATAAATATTATTCACACTATTGCTGCAATGCCGGCATATAATGAAGAGTGCCATATAGCCAAGATGGTGCTTGGTTGCAATAAGTATGTGGATAAAGTAGTAGTAATAGATGACGGAAGTATAGATGCTACTGCAGAGATCGCTGAAGCACTGGGTGCTCATGTGATACGCAATCCGCAAAACCGTGGTTATGGTGCAGCTCTGAGGATCTGTTTTGCAACTGCGAGGGATATGAACGTAGACAGGATGGTGATCATTGATTCTGACGGCCAGCATGATCCCAAGGATATACCCAGTGTGCTGGCGCCGCTGGACAATGGAGCTGATCTGGTTATCGGGTCAAGATTTTTAAACGGGAATATAACTTCCGAGGGTATTCCTGTATATAGGAAGGTAGGGATGAAAGTGCTGGATATAATGACCAATTTTACGGGAGGGATCAATGTTTCGGATACCCAGAGCGGGTTTAGGGCTTACGGCAAAAAGGCTATTGATAAAATCAGGATTAGTGGTGATGATATGTCGGCTGGATCTGAGATATTGATGCAGATTAAGGATTATGATCTTAAGGTTGAGGAAGTGGAGATACACTGTGATTATGGGGTGGAGGGTGCTTCCAGCCAGAATCCGGTGAGCCATGGGGTTAAGGTGCTGGTGCAGATACTGAAGGATATGGAGCTGCGCAGGCCGCTCTATTATTTTACTGTACCCGGGATGGTGATTGGGGGTATTGGAATTTATCTAGGATTGAACTTGTTGCAGGATTTTTATCTTGGGACGAGTTTGGCTTTCGGACCTACGTTGTTGATGATATTATTGACGTTGGTTGGATGTTTTATGGCTTTTTCCGGGATTATATTACATTCGATGTCGAGGTTGATCAATGAATTTAAAATGGACAGGGCTGACAAATAGTGAGTATTGCGATAGTACTGGGTACCAGACCCGAAATAATTAAAATGTCCCCTATTATCAGGGAATGTGAACAAAATAACCTTGATTATTTCATCCTTCATACTGGCCAGCATTATTCCTATGAGATGGACCGGGTATTTTTCGAGGAGCTGGAACTCCCAAAAGCAAGATATAATCTGGATGTAGGTTCAGGAACTCACAGCATACAGACCGGAAGAATTATGGCAGGCATTGAGAAGGTGCTCATTAAAGAGAAGCCAGACGTCGTGCTGGTGCAAGGTGATACCAATACGGTACTGGCTGGGGCACTGGCTGCTTCAAAGCTGCACATCTGGGTGGGGCATGTGGAGGCCGGACTGCGCAGTTATGACCGCAGTATGCCTGAAGAGATTAACAGGGTGCTGGCAGACCACTGTTCGGATTATTTGTTCGCCCCGACAAAAGGAGCCAAAAATATTCTACTGGGTGAAGGCATACCGGCAGATATGGTCTATTTGACAGGTAACACTATTGTGGATGCGGTCCGGCAAAACGTGGAAATCGCAGCAAAAAGAGCATCCATACTGGATGAACTGGACATTGCACCGGGTCAATATTTACTAACAACTGCTCACAGGCAGGAGAATGTGGATGACCGGATTAGATTAACAGGGATTTTAAAGGGGCTGGAGTGCCTGGCCAGAGAATTTGATATGCCAGTCATTTATCCGGTTCATCCTCGTTCACTAAAGAGGATCCGGGAATTCGGAATAAGCACAAATGGCAATGTTCAATTGATAGATCCCGTGGATTTTATGAGCTTTTTACAACTTGAGAAAAATGCAGGATTGATATTGACTGACTCAGGCGGTGTGCAGGAGGAGAGCTGTATTTTAGGAGTGCCCTGTGTAACACTTCGGAGTAATACTGAAAGGCCGGAGACTATTGAGGTTGGTGCTAATGTGCTTGCGAGGACCGAACCTTGGAGTATTTTAGATTGTGCCAGAATCATGATCAAAAAGGAACGAACATGGGATAATCCATTCGGAGATGGGAGGGCAGGGGAAAAAATCAGACGGATAATAACAATGGTGTAAGGAAATAATGTGAAGAATTGAATGATTCAGATACAATTCCACTATTCCACAGGAAGTCTCATCACACAACCTGACACCCGTTTTGCCTGTACTACGAAATACTCAACACCAATCATCCGTACCACCCATCCTTTACCTTCATATACAGTCCTTATGCTCGCACAAAATATCACTGCAATTAAACCCACAATAAGAACCTCTGTATTAGCAATACCATACCAATCATTAGTATATTCAATAATTCCAATACCGAAATTCTGATTAGAAACCGGCCAGAAAAAGTTATATGCCGGATTGTATACTAATGCGTCCTCGAAAAGATGTGCACCGAATCCTATACATGAAAAGACGAATGAATCCCTGAATTTAATTCCGGTTGTCTGTAATAGCAATGAGATCAGTATCGCAAAAAAAAACATAAATGCGATATTATGAAAATCTCCATGACTGATATGACGTCCAAAAACAAGTAATGTTATGCCAAGCTTATTTAATACAATTTCAGTAAATAAATCAAGATCAGGTAAGTAAGCACAACCTATAATGATCCATGAATAATCCCTGCGGGTGAATCTGTAATAGATCATGCCTATAATTATTGCTATTGCAGTGGAATATATCCAGTGTTCAAATAACATATTGTTTTAAATATTAGTAATCTTTAATAAAATTATCATAATTAATTAAATCCAAATGATGTGTGATTCTTCACATGAATGGAATAAAGGATAAACAAAAACCACTATCATTTTGTACAATTAATTGATTTTTTTTTCACAATTATGCCATTCCGAGACCACAATGGGAAAGATTTATATGATTAATCATCAAAGTTCCATCTATGAAACTCATACAAGAACTAACGATCATAGGCGGTATAGACAAATCTGGGATTAAAGAAGAGATTGAAAAGATCAGCATCTCTCCTGGTGAGATAATCGGGGTTGTTGGTCCTACCGGTTCAGGAAAAAGCACTCTTATTTGCGATATTGAACAGCTTGCACAGGCTGATACACCAACCGGACGTACAATATTAATAAACGGAGTTGCTCCGGGGCAGGAAATACGCACTGACCCCAGAAAAAAATGCATTGCGCAACTGTCCCAGAATATGCATTTTCTTGCTGACATGTCAGTAATTGAATTTCTCAATATGCATGCAAAGAGTAGAAATAAAAATTCAAATACTGCCCAAAGGGTAATCGCCATGGCAAATACCCTTACAGGTGAACCTATTTACCCCGAGCATCAGCTTACCATATTAAGCGGCGGACAGTCCAGAGCACTTATGGCAGCAGACATTGCAGTTATAAGCGACTCACCCATCGTATTGATCGATGAGATAGAAAATGCAGGTATAAAGAAACAAGAAGCCCTAAAGCTATTAGCTTCCGAGGGCAAGATCGTTCTGGTAGTAACACATGACCCGGTACTGGCACTGATGACAAAACGCCGGATCGTTATGAAGACCGGTGGAATGAGGCAGATAATCACCAAAACAACATCAGAGATCGGGTTATGGAATAAACTTGTTAAAATTGATAATTATATGATGTCACTTCGTGATACCATCAGGCATGGCGGACTGGTAGAGGAAGTAAGCGTTGCATGAAACTGGTTGTAATAGCAGGTACACCGGGTTCAGGGAAGACATCTGTATTGATGCATGTCATCAAACTGCTTAAAAAAACCACCTCACCCTGCGTGGTTAAAGTAGACTGCCTCTGGACTGATGATGATAAAAGGTTTGACAGGCTTAACATACCTGTACGTGTCGGTTTATCAAAAGATATGTGTCCGGACCATTTTGCAATTTATAATACTGACGATATGCTTGAATGGGCCACTAGAAACAACGCTGATATTCTGCTCAATGAGACTGCAGGTCTGTGTCTGCGGTGTGCACCCTATCCTGATGGGTGTCTGGCTGTGTGTGTGATCGATGTGACTACCGGGCCTAATACTCCTTTAAAGGTGGGGCCGCTTTTAACAACAGCGGATGTGATAGTAGCAACCAAAGGGGATATTGTATCACAGGCTGAGCGGGAAGTATTCAGGGAACGCATCATTGAGGCAAATCCGCATAGCCGGATCATAGAAGCAAATGGTCTTAGCGGGCAGGGTGCAGCAGAACTTACCCGTATCATACTGGATATGCCCGCAACCGGAGCAGATCTATCCTTGAGGCATAATGCACCCCTGGCAATATGCACATTATGTACAGGAGAGATGCATGTATCAAAACGATATCATATGGGCGTACTGCGGCATATTGACGGGTCAATGGAGTATAAGGGAGAATAATGAAGGATATCATTGATCTGCTGCCAGGGTTTAATTGTGGAGAATGCGGATTGCGGCAGTGCAAGGATTTTGCAGAGGCACTGGTTAATGATGAAATTGAACTTACTTGCTGTAGGCATCTGTATATAGAGCGATTTGCCAGTAATATCACGGAAATTGAAAGAATCCTTAATAAAATTAAAGATGGTTATAATGAATCTGTTGGGATCAAAGGGATTATTGATGGTCTTGAGGCTGATTTTGTTCTTTCACCTCTCTTGAACGAGCCGTCATGTAAGGAATATCTACATCCGTTCGATCATGAAGCTAAACCTGAAGTTGATGAGATTCTTAAGTATAGACCTATGGGATGCCCGATAACACATTTTGCCAGGGTACTGGATGTGGATAAAGGTATTATTAGTGTACATATGGTCGGACCGCTTCATAGGATTAGGGATAAAGGTGCGCAGTATAGGGATATAGGGTTATGTATGGTCATCGGGTTTGATGGTATGGTTACTAAAGGCCGGGTGCCTGATGTTAGTGAAACAGTAAAGTTTCTTCCTGAACATTGTATGATGCAAAAAGTACATTCCGGTGTTGTGGTCCATTCGGAAGGTAAGAGGGTGAGGATCGAGAGTATTGATCTTAAGGTGTGGTAGATAAATCCTCGCTAACGCTCGGATTTTGGTCACCTGAATATATATATGCTATAAAAGCACATTGGTCAGTTAGTGGGGGAAATGAAACTGATTAAATTCATTATAAAAGAGCAGAAGCTGCTGATATTTATGGTTATATTCTTGACTTTAGGATTTAGCAGTATAGGATATGCATCAGCACAAACAATAGCTTCATGCATACCTGGAAACGGTAAACCTCTTGCTTTTTACTCAGATATATCCAATATTAATATTCATAATGCAGGGCAGGTTGTGCTTGTGGGCTGTTCTAACATTACTATACAAGACTTGAATCTCTCTAATACAAATATTGGTATAGAACTCTTGGAAACCAATGATTGTAAGATTGTAAACAACACTATGAATTCAAATAGCCAGTGTGGCATATGGCAGTTTTTCAAATAATAATCTCATCTATCCTTCATACTTTGAATCAATCCATTTGACACAATTTGAATAACCGTGGTATCCCGGAGTATATGTCTCACCATAATGATAACCATCGCAGTTCATCCACTTTGGTTTTGATTTGAAGTAAGCAAGTCCTATCCAGTCACCACTTCTTGCTTCGTTCTGTGAACAATGCATGGTAGAACCCGGTTTGACTGTAAGAGTACTTCCACCACAAGTTGAGGAAGCTGGATTAATACTAGCTTTCCACTTTGCCACACCCTTAATATAATCACTTTGTTCATCAAATTCATAATCAGGGATTACTGTTGGCCATGTCAATGATACTGAACCACCAGATAAGGTTATACTAACAGTCTTCTCACCACTTTCGTCATAAGGTTGAGCATCAGCCATATCGCGGGTTCCCGGATACTCATAGTACTTCCAATCGTGACGTATATAGCCGCGATTATTGTTCCAGTAATTATCATATTGCTGATTGCCAGGCATTATACTGAATTTGCTTTTTAGCATGAAATAATCATCGTTCTTGTCTGTCTCTACATCGTCCCAATACCATTTGGTGGTTGTACTATAATCTCCGTAGGGTGGATATGTATAATGATCTGTATATGTGTTTAAAATGGCCCATTCCTGATTGCTTTGAAAAATTTTTACGTCAGAAGTTGTTTCGTCTGAGGTGCTTAACCATTTGTCAGTTTTATTCATTGCTTCTTTATATCCACCTAAATCCTGATCACAGTATCCCCTGTACTCTTCTATAACGCCATTGGGAAGTAATATGAACCCATAAGCCACTAACTTAGTGTCTTCGGAAACTTTCAGATTATCAGACTTGCCCACATATCTATTATCAATTTCTTTTCCAAAACGTTTAAAATAGGCATCTGTAAGTATATCTTTCTGTCGCATAAGGTTCTTGTAGGAAAGGTCCTTTCCATTCGCCCAGATAGTACACAGGTTCCTATTGTATATCACCATATTGAAATCTATACTTTCTTTAAAATCTTCCGGTGGTTTACCAGTCTTTGTCGATATTACAATGATATCATTATCCAGAGTTGTCCCCTCAAGATAATAAGTCATATCATTCGTTGTGAATGTAATGTCTTTTTCATTCACGTTATATTTGCGATACAAGTCCTGCAGAGTGTTTATTGCAAATTCCGGATCTCTTATAGTTTCATCTGAGATGATCTGATTTTTTCTGTTTGGATTATTTTCAGCAACTGCCGATACAAACACTGCTCCAATAAATACCAATATTATTAGTGTAGTAATAGTGAATTTTATTGGTTTGATTTTTTTTTCAATTTTCATTTATTTACCTCCTGTTTTTCTGTATTATTTTCTCCTGGAGGCAAAATCTGGCAAATTATAAATATTTATAGAGCCTATAATATATTGCCTTCGGGCGGTTAGAGGTTCAGCTGATATCTGATTGAATTTTGCTGAACCTCTGAAAACTCTATCAATTTATTCATATTTAAATTTATCTAATTAATACATAATAATAATAATATTCAGATTAATGATAATATGATTTTTCGGAAAGAGAAATTATTTATGATATTATAGCACTGCCTAATTCTTGAATTTACTTATGTATTATAGTCTTGTGTTAAATGTATGATAAATTACGTCACCGCAGAGAACTCAGGTTATAAGATCGATGACCGTGCTGATGACGTCTATAAAAAAATCCTCGAGTAAATGGAATAAAATTGAAAAGAGAAAGAGCACTTCGATACGACATAGAGCTATGGGCGGCCTGAGCTGGCGGGGACGGTCCAGATCAAGAAGAAAATCCGACCGAAGGGAGGATTTGTTCCTGTTGACATGAAAATATATACGTTATATACA
>JAIOQW010000141.1 GCA_021108405.1 Methanosarcinales archaeon | reverse complement strand
AAAATATCAAAAATTTTTTTTTTTTGCACAGGTATGAAATAGATTAAATATCATATATATTTTTCTACTGTACCAATATATTCGAAAAACTTTTTGATTTTCCTTCAATTTCAGAGTTATTTTAGTATATTAAGTATAACTTGATATACTCAAAAAAATCCGAGCGCAAGCGAGGATTTTGTTCTTAAACGCTTTGATTTCAATTTTATTGCGAAATAATTCTCATTTTTAGAATATGCAGTAGATACACCTATAAATTTTAAGAATAAAATATTCGCTAATGTCCGGTTTTCCGAAGTATATTATCTCACAAATTCTATACTAAATTAAATATATTCACCGTTTAATTTAAATACTATGCCTGTATATTAATTATAAAAATATAAATATACATATATTTTACTAAAAAACAATCTATTATACAATTCCACGATCATGTGGTAGCGGGTTTTGGAAGGACCGCTGAAAAAAACGGGTAAGGAAAAGGATGCCATCTAACTTAAAAAACGATTTGCTATTGCTATTTTTAATCTATGTAGTTGTAGACTGGATAACTACATATCAAATAGTCGCAGATCCAGGATTGGTAGAGATCAATCCGACTGTAAACCATATCATCGATGAATTTGGGTGGGTAGGATTTATGGCTGCTAAATTATTAGTATTCGGATTTCTATGCGGAGTAAGTATCCTGTTCACCACACTGAAAGTCAAGGAAAAAGGTAAAGTCTATTCATTTAATTGGGCATGGAAGACTCTGTATACGTTTATTATAATTTTTAGTATAATTGTGGTATTGAATAATATTATATTAATAATAAAATAGCGTAAATATCCATATCCGTAAATTATTTTTTCTCATTGAGATTCTTTTGCCATTCTATAAAATTACAATGAGGACAGCCAAGGTCCCACGGTCTCTTTCCTTTAATAATTATCTTGATATGGTTTATATTATGCTTTTCACAGACCTTATCTGTAACAATTATCTGCCCGCTTTTTGGTAAGGGCAGTGAGAAATCACAATCCGGATATCCTGTACACCCAATGAAGCGCCCACCGCGTTTTGAACGCCTTATAATAAGATCACTACTACATTTTTCACATGTACCTATGATCTTATCTTCCCTCATGCCGGAACGAAGACCTTCGGTGATCTTCTCATTGTTTGAAATAAGATCATCGTATATCATATCTAGCATTTTTCTGGATTCAGCTACAACCTCATCCTCTGATTTAGTACCTTCTGCGATCATATTCATTTCCAATTCCAGAGTAGAGGTCATTTCAGGTTTAGTAATAGTATCTGCATATTTTTCCAGGGTATCTATGACAGCAAAGGCAGTATTTGTTGGCTGCAATGGATTACCATGCACATATGCCCTGGCATAAAGCTTGGAAATGATCTCATGCCTGGTTGATTTTGTACCCAGTCCCAGATCCTCCATTGTCTTAATAAGGCGACTCTGCCCATATCTTGAAGGCGGTTGCGTCTCTTTATCCATATTCTCTTTATCCTTAACGCTCAGTACCTGTCCTTGTATCAGGTCTGGCAGGATCATGTCTTCAGGTTTATTATACGGATAATACCAGCGCCATCCTTCCTTTATAAGGCTAGCTCCCCTGGCCTTGAATTCTTCTTTTGAGATATCAATAGCAGCTCGTATTACCATCCACTGTGCCGGATCGGCAAATGTGGCAAAGAACCTGCGCACAACCAGTTCATATATTTTCCATTCATCCGGCTTAAGTACAGACTGCTTTGCATATGATGCCGGAATAATAGGCGGATGGTCAGTGGTCTCTTTCTTACCCCTGGTAGGAGTTAGTTCAGACTTCCTTAACAGGCTTTTAGCATATGGTTCAAAGATCCCTTTACAGAGGCTCTTTATAAGCTCTTTAAGGTCAAGACTGGGTGAATATACCGTATTATCAGTCCTGGGATATGAAATAAAACCGTTCATATACAGGTTCTCAGCTATTCTCATTGCATTAGAAGCAGTGATACCGATCCTGCTGGCTGCCCTGATAAATTCGGTTGTATTAAAAGGAGTGGGAGGCTGGTCTATTTTAGTATCTTTTTTAATGGTAACAACTACTGCTTTATCACCCAGCTTATTAAAGATATTTTGCGCTTCCTCTTTATCCCATATCCTTCCGGCTTTGTGCCTTGCTATGAATTCAATGCCTTCCTTATCATCAATAAGCGTGGCTGTGATCTCCCAGTATGGTTTAGGGACATGCGCCTTTCTTTCACGTTCTCTATCAACCAGTAGTGCCAGCGTAGGTGTTTGTACCCGGCCAACACTTAAGAAAAGATTACCCAGCCGTCCGCCTGTAATCGAAATATGCCGGGTAAGGGCTGCACCCCATATAAGATCTATGATCTGTCTACTCTCACCTGAATCTGCCAGATTATAATCTACAGGTACGGGATTGTCAAATGCCTTCTTGATCTCGGTTTTGGTTATTGTACTATAATGGATCCGATCCGAGGTTACTTTTGAATTAACATCTTTAATGATCCGCAGTGCTTCCACACCGATAAGTTCTCCTTCTCTATCGTAATCAGTGGCGATATTTATATGTTCTGCCTTTTTTCCAAGCTTTCGCAGGGCTGATACGATCTTTTTCTGTGTAGGAGTTGTGATGATCTCGGCATATACTAACTGTCTACTATCAACACTCTGCCAGTTGTTATATTCTTTAGGGAAATCCACAGAAACAACATGGCCACTTAACCCCATAACGATTATATCTTCCCACTGATACGTATCCACTCCATTCACTCTCACCTGTTCTGGCTTTTTCGGTGCGAGTATGGACGCGATCCGCTTTGCAGTATTGTGTTTTTCTGTGATTACCAGATGCATTCGATAACCTCATTCAGATAATTAAATCATTCCTTTGGTTAAATTTTATTGGGTATAATTTTATGAATTATGTACTTAGACAAACGTACTTCAAATATATTATTCAGATAAATAGTTTTGGTATGTTTTAGCGAGACTTTATATTTTTTTCTGTGGACAATTACTCTAATGCAAGAGCATAACGAAAACGCAAAGATGCCAGGACGCAAAGAAGAAAAAAATCCTCGCTAACACTCGGATTTTCTTGACTGAAGCTTCAAAGAAGCTGAAGATTAGAAAATACGATGTATTTTCGATTCAAGTTATACTTGATATATTAAAAAAATAACACTCTTTGTGTCTTAATGCCTTTGCGTTAAAATGATGAGAAACCAGTCGAATAAGGAAGAGCGAGTAATCGCTCTTCCTTATTCGACTGGCTAAAATTTTTATAGTGGATACAAAAATAAGAGCTATTTCATAATTAAATTGAAATCAAATTGTTAATAATTAACTCAGGAATTGAATGAAAATTAAAAAAATTTTAGAGATACTCTCCTATTACGAAAAATATATATACGAAAATATACAATATACCCCTGTTTAAATAACACAAAATTTATATTATGTAATACATAATATAATCAAATGTTTGATTCTCATACGATTTATCAAATAACATAATAAAAAGGGCTGAACAATTTGACATTAATTCAAAAAAACTTTAACATCGGACTACCGGATCTCACTCTACTAAAACGTACACTTATTATACTATGTCTTTTCCTCGCTTTTTCTATCCATGCACAGGCAGATTATACTGGCGATAATCCGTTAACGATCCATACACATGATACAATAAACGGTGATCTTGTATATACTGTAGGCAATAGCCATTATAGTGGTGTAATGATATCCGGTACCACCTACCAGGTTACTCACAACATTTCAATCCCCAACGGAGCTACTGTACAGTTTGCAAGGCTATATGTGTACTGGACATGGAGCAAATTAAATACAACAGGTCACTATCCTGATCTCAAACTTATATTCGACAACAATGAACTGTCCCCTGATGCCAACTACACTGACAGAAAAGAATTTGACCCATATGATTATCCGGGAGGGAACCGGGTTTATGATGTTACCGATACTGTAACAGATTCTGGCAGTTATGATACATTAATTGAAAACACAGCTACTGACGCAAGTAAATTTGCAATAAACGGAGTTGGCCTGTTACTGGTGTATTCTGACCCCACAAAAAATGAAATAGAATACTGGACAGCTGAAGGATGTGATTATTTATCATCTAAGAGCGGATCAGGGCTAACTCCCGAAGAATCCGTAACACAACTCGAATTTCCGGGATCGATCAATCTTTCAAACATATATGAAGCTGAACTAACTACAGTAGTCCAATCAGGATGTCATGAAAATAATTCTTTGATATTTAATCTCAATAACCTGACAGGACTCTATAACGGTACACCTTATACTGACCTGGATATAAACAAACTTGATGTGCGTAATTACCTTGTTAAAAATAATAATATTATCAAACTAAGAGCAGTAGATGATTACATGGCACCCAGTAATATCTTTTTAGTACTCAAACATACTACGCCTTCTTCTGAGCCTACACCAGTTCCGACTAACAGTAGCTCTGTGATGTCACTTATTACCACTATCGAACCGGCGATATCTATTGAGGTCACTCCGGTATCGTTGGATTTCGGTCCACTTGGTCCCGGGGAAATCAGCAAAGACTACGAGATATTCATTACAAGCTTAAGTTCAGAAACTATACAGGTGATACCAGAGGTCACAGATACTGCACAGGACCTGTTTGTCAGTGGACTGTTGATCAATAATACACCATGGTCGAATTACCAGATCAATTTAAACCCGGAAAGCACACAAGAAACGTATCTAAATCTTAAAGTACCGTTTGATTACCAGAGTACTGGTGTCAAGGAAGGAACACTGGTATTCTGGGCTCAGCAGCAATGATCAGGACAGATGGTTTGTTCAATGTATACTATAAAAATAGATAAAGATCATAAGAAAAAACACCATGTGTATAGAATGACAGCCATGCTTTTTTTATTGTTCCTATCCTCAGTTAATATTGCATCGGCACATTATGATTTTGATGGTGTACCATCTACTGATCAGCTGTTAAAAGTCGTGCATGATAGTGTAGTAGGCGGCGTAATTATAGATGGTGGACATGGTCTTGGAAATGCAAAAAATTCTCCATTTTACACACAGAGTTTCAGTATTCCGAATGGACAGATAAATTACTCCAGGCTGTATGTAGGTGTATGGGGCGGTACTGAGACTAAGACAGGGACTCTGCAAACTACCTTTAACGGTCATGAGTTTGACAGTATTGACCTTGAAGGTAAGTTTGATACCAATGAAAATGTAAACTGCTCAGGCCACGGGGTCTACTGGGTGACCTACAATTCCACGAAGTACACCACATCAGGCTTAAACTCTGCCATTGCCAGGACATCAGGTACTATTGACGGTAGGGTTAATGGTATAATCCTTGTTGCTGTGTATGCTGATAATACCAGTGAACAGAAAGTTGAATACTGGATCAATGAAGGAAACCCGAACCTTTACAGTAGTAGTGACAGCCATCCATCAGGAAATAAAGAAGCACATGCATATTTCTCAGGTATTACTAATATCCATCCCCCGGCAGCCAGACTGAGTGTGGTATATCTGGCAGGGAATAAAGGACAAAATGATTATTTGCATTTTAATGATAACAAACTGAACGGTGATGATGTTGCAGCTTCATCCGATTCTTTTGATTTACTTACCTTTGATGTTACGGATTATCTGGAATCCTCATCAAACGCAAAGTTTGACGTAGGCGATGAATCATATCTTCATCCTGTACTGGCAGTGTTGACAGTATACACTGGAGACCTTGAAGAAGAATCTGATCTTATAGTAAAGAAGGTTGCTGTCGGAGAACTATATACAAATGATGAGAACATCATATCAGCAAATATTGAGAATATTGGAACCAGTCCTGCCTTCGGATTTAGTACAGCGCTCTATAGTGATGATATAATGGTGTCAAAAGCACAGGTATCAAGTATTGGTCCTGACCAGAATAAAAGTGTGAATTTCACATGGGAACCGGTATACACAGGCCAGCATAATCTTCGGGTTATGGTAGATTATACCGATCTTGTCGCAGAGCTTCGAGAGACAAATAATAATAATACTCCTTTTACTGTTGATATACTTGATCATACTCCACCCAATATTACTATTGATCAACCTCAGTATGACGAGACCATTACCTACCAGACTATTACAGTTAAAGGGACTATTGAAGATGCAGATAAGAATATCACTATGGTAGTAAATGGTATTGATACAATATGCTCCGGTGGTAAATGGAGTGTCCTGATACCAATTGATGAAGGAATGAACAAGATAATTGTTAATGCTATTGACGGATCAAACAATACAGCTACGGAATTTGTTATTATCAATGGTAACTTTAACGGATCAGGACAACAAAGCGTTGTAGGTACTGATCTACAAAATAATTCCACCATTAATGAGAATTCTTCAACACAGGGAAATGATTCATCCATGTACACAACTAACTGTCCGGGAGCAGTCACCCTGCTCTGTTTATTACTGATTATATACCGGATCAAGAGGGCGATATAATATGCGAACAGCTATAGCTGTTATCCTTTTTCTAATGATCATCAGCACCTCAACAGCACTATCGGACCATGAATGGGATGAGACTACCTGTATACTCAGTTATTCCAGTCCTGTGATCATCAAAGATGGCTACACATTAACTGCAGTGGATTTCGATGGATATGGAAATGTGCATATCAATATATCCAGGGATGGAGAAGTTATTGATTCTACATCCCTTAAGAATAATGAGACAAATTGGGTTACTGCTGATAATGGTAATATTAAGTTAAAAGGACTCAGGATCACAGATCAAAAAAAGCTTTCCTGGATCGGTAACTGGCCTGATGACCCAAAGGTTGAAATTATTATAAAGACTAAAAGAGAACAGACTTTATCATGCATCTCAATTGAGATCGAGATAGATGATGAGGAATATATTGTAGATGAAACCGTCACTGTTGAGGTTATTGTAAAGAATGTAGGGGAGATTGATGCAAATGATGTGCATTTAAGCGTAAGTTCCAGCGGACTCTATACAGATGATGAACTGGAGTATGTGTTCAATAAAATAGAAGATGGAGCATCCCGTTCAAAAACCCTCAAGTTCCAATTCAACCGGATATTGTCAGAGAATTTATCAATATATGCAAATGCTACATGGGATAACGAACAATATAATATATCAACAAGTGAGCAGATAGATATAGAACCCTCAGTGTCGATCACCAAGAGTATGACTCTATTCGGAAACCAGACAGCAACATATTTCACAAGTATCGGAGTAGTCAATAACCAGGCACGGACTGTGCACGTAATACTGGCAGATGTACTCCCGATGGGATTTACCCTCATCAATGGCAGTGTTACGGATAGTGATATTAACAATGATAATAATAACAACAATAACTTAGTGTGGGAATTTGATATTGAACCGGATAAGTTAATATGTTTTACATACGAATCAGTTACCAGCCGGCCTGCAGTATACAGGGTACCCAGACCGCATGCAAAATGTATAACAGGAGAAAAGGTTGAATTTATTACCTCTGACTATTCCACTTTCGTCACTGTTCATGAATGCCGGCCTGACCATGAACATCAGCGCAATCCTGTTGTTACACCAACTCCCACACCAACTGCTACACAGGCAGTTCCTCAGATAAAACTTGGAGTAACGATCATAACAGTATTATCATTGATTATTATATGAAGTGATTTAAAATGAAGAAAAATACACATAAAGCAATTATGCTCCTGATGACTGGTACGGTTCTATGTATGTTACTAATATCAGCAACAGGGCAAGAACCGGATATAAACGGATATGAGGCTGATAAACCGCTCAGCGTTCACGATCATGACATTATAAAGGGTGGATTAACATATTCGGTAGGCGACAGTTACTATAGTGGTAAGCTGTACTCGGGTGATACTTATACGGTACTTTATTCCGTATCCCTGCCAGATAGTGCCAATGTTAAATTTGCACGGCTTTATAATTACTGGACATGGAGTGCACAAGGTAATACCGGTGTATTTCCTGATATGACATTAAATTTTGATAGAAAGGAATTAACACCTGAGATCAAATATGAGGACCGAAAGGGATGGGATAAATATGACTATCCTTCAGGCAACTGGATATATGATGTTACAGACCATATAAACGGAAGCGGGAGTCATTCTGTGATCATTGAGCATACTGGATCTGCAGATGCTTTCTTCAGTATAAGCGGACTGGGATTGCTGATAGTATACACAGATGAGGCTGGCGAGGATATGGAATACTGGATCAATGAAGGGTGCGATATCCTTAATTCACAGATGAATGATGACGGTACACCCAGGTATTATACCACACCTGATGAGACGATCACCAAATTGATAAGCCCGACAATATCTCAAGATACAGTACAACACGCTACACTATGGACGATCGTTCAGGGAGGCAACTGGGAAGAGAATGTCCTTAAAGTTAATGATGCGAATATCACAGGTATCTTTGACGGAACACCTTATCCTGATATGGATATCGATGAGCGGGATATTGGCGAATATTTAAAGGATGGAAAGAATATTATCCAATTCCAGGCAGTAGGTGATTATGCTATTCCCTGCGGATCAATTCTGGTAATTAACAAAGGGTCTGGTACAGCGAGTGTTCCACTGGCAACAGGGAATGAAACCTCTGAAGATACTCCCGTTGATACACCATTAGAGTCAACATCACCAGCAGATACGCCAGGATTTGGGATAATACCTGCAGTCGTAATGCTCCTGACTATCATATTTTTTAATATAAATCGGGACAGGTGAAAGAATCGTATCTATTAATAGAAGTAGAAACGAATGGTTGGTTGTGAAGCAATTATTAACTACAAATGGTTTGTATATATCAACCATAGACCTACCAATATCAATAACATCCCCATACACCTCTTAAGAACCAGGTCATATCGTGATATTATACTCAGCTTCATACTGGAAATCCTGGCAGAATAAGCAATAATAAGCATTGGTACACCCAGCCCCATTGAATAGAGAAACAATAGAAATCCTCCGTATTTTATCCCGCCTTCAAGTAGCACACCCATAAGAATAGCAGATAATACGGGACCAGTACACGGAATCCATACAATACCAAGTGACATTCCCAGGATCAATCCTCCAATTATCCCTTCCTTCTGCGGATCAACATTAACCCTGCCTGAGAAGCTGTTGAATATACTAAGGTTGAATTCCATAAGCATTGTGATACCCAGTATAATAATAATAATCTCTGCTACTAATTGTATATATTGTTGATACTGGAAAAATACCTGGCTAAAGGCTGCCATTGCCATTCCCATCACTGAAAAGGTCAGTGCCAGACCTGCAACTATCGCTATGGGTCGAAACTTACCTTTTCCGGTAGAGTATGCCAGTATGGCAGGTAGAAGTGGCAGAATACATGGAGAAAGAATACTGATTATCCCTGCCAAAAAAGCCAGTACAGGTAAAGGCAGGTCTATTGATGATAATAGGTTTTCTATCTGGACTAATGTGGACATTGATCCGCTCTACTTATCTAAGCTTAATTGCTTGCTTGATGGGAACTTCCAGCACTTCTTTAGGAGTAAATCCAAATATCACAGCTTCCTGTCGGTTATAGGTCTGCGTTCCGTACCTGGTAACATAATTATATCCTTTACTGTCCTTTTTGACTATAATAGTCATATCAGGAATATAATATACATTAAACTGAGTTGCCAGTTGAGACTGTTTATCAGAGTCGATATAGACAAATTTAACCTGGTTCCCATATTGGGCTATAAGTTCGGTTATTATAGGCTCTTGTTCTCTACATGAAGGACACCGCTGTGCGCCTATCTTTATGAACACAGGACTTTGTTGTAGCAGAAGATCAATATCCTGTGTAGAATTTACTGTTATTAGTTCATTGCTTGCAGCAGATGTTACAGGTTCCTGATCAACACATCCGCATAGGGAGATCAGTACGGTTAAGAATATTATTATTATTAAAACACCATATTGTTTGATCATGATATCACTTGGTCTCTTTTGTGTCCTTTATGGTTATATTTCTTATGGTGGAATGGTTTGAATTGATGCATATTCCACATCAAGGGAATATCTCAATTATTACTTCTTCTAATCCTGTTATTATAAACTGGATCGCTATAGCACTAAGGAGCAGCCCCATAATCCTTACAATAACCATTGTTCCGGTTTTTCCCAGGATCTCAAAAGCACGCTCAGACCTGGATAGAATGAAATATGAAGCCAGGTATACCAGACCTATATCCAGAAAAAGGAGGGATTTACTCACTGTGTCACCTGCGGCATGGAAGAGTACTATCCCTGTAGTTATGGCCCCTGGCCCGGTAAGCAAAGGTACGGCTAAAGGGGTAACAACAATATCTTCCTTATGTAATGCTTCTTCTTCTTCCGCAGCACTGCTCTTGGTATGAGGTCTTCTGCCAAAGAGCATCTCAATAGAGATAATAAACAGCAATAGACCACCTGCTATTCTAAAAGAGTACATTTTAATATTCAAATAGCCAAATATTACATCGCCTGCAAGGGTGAAGATCATCAGAACTACGGCTGCAATAATCACGGCCTGTTTTACCATTTTCTTGCGGTCGTTTTTACTGTGATTGGCAAGTATTGCCATAAAAACGGGCACGTTCACTATGGGATCTACAATAATGAACAGTGTGATAAATGAGGATAAAGCAAAATTTACATCCATAATTCTTGTTCTATATTTGCATAGGTACTTTATAATATTTGAGTATGGTAGAATGACTCTGTATCATTTTACAGTTATTTTTCAAGTGGATACCGATCTTTCCTTATACTCGATCACTAATTTCAGCAGCGCCGGAGAAACGATAACCGAGACTACGATCATTAAAACAATTGCAGAAAAAATCTCATCCCCGATAATACCTAAACCCCTGCCAACTGATATGACCACCAGTTCAACACCAGCTCTGGGCATCATTCCCACACCAAAGATCAGGCTATCACGATTATCAAAACCAGCGATCTTTGTTCCGATAAATCCTCCGATCAGTTTGCTTGATAGCGCCATAACGATCACAAGCAGTGCAAATAATCCTGCATCCTGTATAGCATTCAAATCAATAGATAATCCAATATATGCAAAGAAGATCGGTATAAATATCCCATATGAAATACCACTGACCTTGTTCTGCACGTCCTCTATCTTGGCAAAAGGTATACTTGACAGACATATTCCACCGATAAATGCTCCTATTACGGCATGCAGACCAAATACCTCTGCAAGGTACGCAGAAAATATAGCGATCATAAAGACGAATGCAAAGATCGATTCCTTTACATGCATCTTATGTACGTATGTGAACAGCATAGGAAAAACCTTCCATCCTAAAATTATCATAATGACTGTAAAAATAACAAACTTGCCACCAATTGTCATCAATTGCATGCTGGTCGGGATATGATTATACGTTGCTATTGAGATCACTACTGAAAACATAAATATTCCAATAATGTCATCTAGAATAGCAGATGAAAGTATTGTCGAACCGATCTTTTTAGAGAGATAATCAAGATCAATAAGTGTTCTAACAGATACGCCAATACTTGTCGGACTGAATGCAATTCCCATGAAAAGACATTCCATAAATTCAAAATTAAATGCTTTGCCCAGTAAGAAGCCAAAAGAAAACGGTACGATCACACCGCATAAAGTCGGAATAAGAGCTGTCTTTGATGATGCTTTCAATTCCTGTAAATTGATCTCCTTATATCCTGCAGTGAATAATAGAAAAATAGCACCTAACAGGGAAAAAAACGATAATATATCTTCATCCGGATTGATCCATAGTATTCCAAGAAGTATACCGGCTGCCATCTCACCCAGAATACTCGGAAAACCTGCTCGTTCGATGATCTCTCCGAATATTTTAGCCAGAAATAGGATCAAAAGAAGCTGAAGAAGTATATTCATAGATCACTCTCTTCTTTTGCAGATTTCATTGACTATATCTCTTTTGGATAAAATACCAACCAGTTTTCCCTGATCGACCACATAGACACGATTGACATGGTGTTTGAGCATAAGTTTTGCAGTTTCGGAAAGACTGGCATCTTGAGGCACAGTTACCGGATGCGTCATCATGATCCCTTTTGCAACATCGCTGCAAGACCTGATAACAGATAGATGTGTATATCCGGAGGCAGGCATCTGATTGAACATAAGTATCTCAAGAACGATATCTTCATTAATAATACCGAGAAGTTCACCTGTTTGTGAAATAACCGGATAACTATGATAGTGATATTTTCCGAACAATTCTAACAGATCAGTGATTGTAGTATTCTCACCTACAGTCACAACATCTTTTGCCATGATCCCGGCTACACAGAGTTTTGAATAGTCTATAGTCATAATCGATAATTATTGTATTTTTAT
>JAIOQW010000233.1 GCA_021108405.1 Methanosarcinales archaeon | reverse complement strand
ATTTCGCAAACTATATGTGCAGTCCTGGTATTTTCAGAACAAATTAAAAAGTCTCACAATTCGTCGAGTATTTTAGAAAATTTATTTATCATATTTCTTTGGGGCCGTTTGTCGTTAATATTTAGAATTTTAATTTCATATACACCATCACCATAAAAATTCCAACTTGATGTCCATTGTTTAGCAGTATTTTTATTGATGATATCAACTATTTGTATTGCTTTTTCTCTGCTCTTAGTAGTGCCTACTACTGTTAGTGGATCTGGTCTGTTCTTTCTTATAGGTGGACTTCCGCCTGTAGCTATAAGATACTTTTCAATTTCTTCGTTTCCCCTTTCTGATGCTTTTTGTAGCCCTATCATGAATTTTGTTTTATCTGTGTCATATTCTTTTGGAGTTGGTTTTTTTGGATTGTACTTTTTGGGACCGCCTTCTGTAGCTTTAAGATATTTTTCAACTTCTACATCTCCTTTTTCTACGGCTTTTTGTAATCCTTTCATGAACTTAAATCTATTAATTTCATCCATCGAGTTTCGCCTACATCAAGTTTTTTAGTATCATAACATTAGCTATTATATAGTTCAATAGCAAGTAATTGTTTAATGAAATTAGATATTTGTTCCTCACCAATCTTGACCGACATTGGAAAACTAGATGGGAGGTTAATAGTTGTCTTCACTTTGCTCATTTTACCAACTCTTATTTTATATCTGTTGACATATTAATTTTTCCGAAGTTTTTGTTATGTAGTCTCTGCAACTCGACACAACACAGATACTCACCGATTCCCAGATAAATCTGGTAACAGTACTCTCTGGATTAGACATATCACCCCATGACCGGATCCAAACTCAATAAATTAAGGATGGATATCTAGCTTAAGGTCTTAGTTACAAATTCATTTACAGTTTCAATTTCATATTATTTCCCCCATAATCCTATTATCTCACAACTATTTATAAATAATCCCACCCATTAACCCCCATACCACACCAACTAGCCCAACATCCCTTCACAAAACCTGATAGCATCACCTACTCTATTCTTATGATGGATTTCCGGATTGATCAACACTTCCTCCTCAATCTCTGTAATTAAATTAAAAACATGTATCCAGGGAATCTCATTAGAAATATCAGGAACTCTATGTCTATAATGAATATGAAACCCTTTAAGGACATCTATAGGAATCAATTCCAACTCACTCAGAAACTTCCTCCTGGTTACAGTATATAATTGCTGAATATCCAGAACAATACCTATTTTTTGTCTGAGTTCCGGGTAATTTTCACATAAAGTCATCCAAAAAGATAAAATCTCATTTCCACTTGAAATAAATTGGGACCAGTTTTTACTCGGGCACAGTATTACTTTTCTAAAAAATCGTAATAAATATTAATAACAATGCCGATAATTTAGTTAGATATGCCTAAACGAAAAGTGATTATTGAAGTTGAGATCAGAGATGATAGAATAAACAGTATTGAAGATCTTGAGCAGGAGATTCTTACTCAAGATATCTATGGACAAATCGCCAAGAAGTATCTCGATAGTTTGCAGGATGATATGGCACAACATGTGAATGCAAGAAAGGGAAGCAAAAATGTGCATATCAAAACGCATCATTTTGAATTCGACTTCCAGGCAAAGAGAACACTAAATGAAATGGGAAAAAAACATTCATAGTGCCTTATCTGCATAACCGAATTAAAAATCAGCTTGATTCAATATACTATCCGTCATGGAAATATCTCTGCACAATAATCTCATTTTCAGAAGCATCTTTCCTAATTGGCATTTTGCAGGGAATCAAAGTGAGTCCTTTCAAGTTAAAGAATATATTCTATGAAAACGACTCGTTACCCGTAAAAAATCCAATCTATTCACAATATAATGGCCAAAAGATCGATGTTATAATCATAGATGATACAAAATCAAAAAGAAGGTCGGGCGGTCGTCCCAGCATCAAGGGTGCTTTAGGGCTCAATTTGGAATCCGGGGAAGAATATCTGTTATACCTGGGTGCGGTTAAGGGATGGTCAGAAGCATTATCTCATATAGGGGATAATTATAGCATTTCTGAAGAATTGTGCGCAGTATGCGATGGAGATGATAACTTACAACGGCATCTGGAAAAATATGAGTATAGGATTCAACAATGTACAAATCATTTTATTAAAACTTCGATGTATTATCTGTGGAAGGAGCAATATCCGAAAGAGGATAGAATAAGGATTAAAAAAGATATCAGCAGGATAATTTCAACATTGAAAAATTCAGTGAAAAAGCACAGAAAAGACTCTGATTTTACTAGACTCAAATGGAGAATAGATAAAACTCAAGAGGAGTTGCTATTAATTGCCAATGAGTTACTATCAAAAAACAAAGACAGTAATGCTGGAAAATTCATTCTCAAGACAGGGGGCAAAGTAACGCTATTCGCAGAATTGGCAACAAAAGGGATACAGATTCCCGATAACAATAATCATGTTGAAAATCTTATGGGAATCGTGGGACAGAAGGTAAAGAAGAATCGTCAGTCTTGGGTTGATGCAAATCTGAATATTATGCTGAACACGATCTGGCATATAATCTCATAGAGCTGGTCTGGAAGTGTACTGATAATTTCACCAGTGTTACTGGATATTTTTGATCGATTTTTTGTGCCCCAAATCTATACTGGTCCCAATAAATTGTCCGGTCCTATTTTCTATTAAAATGTGTGGTTCAACTCCGAATTCCACATTATATCTATCCAGCAGAAATTTAATAGATATTATCAAATCATCAAAACAGGCTGTCCCAAAACTAAAATTCCCAAGGAAAAGGAGTTCAAATAGGCCTTTAAATCAAGAACTAAGGTTAAAAATTTTCATTTTTTGGGCTTTTGGGACAGCCTGAAAAGAATTCTTTTTATATCCAGGGTGGATCTCTATAGTATTAGCAGGAACCCCGAAAAATCTTGATATTGCAATTATCATATTAACAAACTTCTCTACCCAGTTCTGATCGTGCCATTTCAATGGTGCTTGATACGACATACCATAACCATCATTGCGTCTCAATGAAGGTTCTGTATGAAAAATATATTTTAACTCTTGAGGGATGGTATATTCTTTATCATAAATAGTATCAATAGCTTCATCTGTAAGAAAATCACATAGATCCAAACTGGTTTTTCTCACTTCAGTTTTATTCTTTACAAGATCCGCCGGGACTTCAATATATTCGCATCCCAGACCCTTCGCTAATTGCCACCGCTCTAACAATCCGCCTCTTTGAGCTATTCCGGAAACATTTGGATAAACATACGAAATATGTACCATAATCTACCCACTCCCATGGAAGATAGCTGAGATATTTGTAACACTGCCTATATATCAATGGCGGTTTTTTATTCCTTCCTTCACAACCCTCCGTCAATCCTGTCTAATATTTTTATATTTATTATAGTCGTCATTAATATTTAGTTAGTTTTTTCCAAACTCCCAATATTCATTCTTTTTTATTGATTACAATCCATGTTGTTGTTCCGGAACCTTCCTTTCTGGGACGTTTTTCAGTATCCCACCCCTCCTCATCATTACTAAAAACCTCATTCAGTGCTCGTGGTACAATACTGTGTGCAACTTTATTTCTGTCTTGTGCATCAATTACGTCTGGTAATGCGTTTTCAAGAACAGTTATTACTTCCCTCCAGGGTAAACCTTTTTGTTTCAAACGAGAAATTAACAGTATATTATTCTTAAATATTTCAATAGCAGAAGAAATATATCTCTCCAATACATCCTCCCCTTCGTCACCATTTTCACCTGACAAAGCATCCAATCCCTCCGGCGAAATAACACCCTTTTCCCCAAACCCAACCTTTTTTCCACGATCACCCAAAACCGCACTCTAAAAAAGTCCTATCAACTCAAGAGCAAATGTATTCCCCTTACCCATACAATATCCCGAATCTCGAGTCTGATAAAGCTCTTCAAAAGATAAGATCCTTATTGAAATGGGATAACTTTTTTCATAGTATATCAAGTATAACTTGATGTACTCAAGAAAATCCGAGCGCTAGCGAGGATTTTGTTCCTTGCACTACTCCAAAAAATACTATGCCCTACTATAGGTTCATTAAGAAGCGATCTTAATAGATCATCACTAAAATGTGCATTTGCATATTTAAGTGCCTTTAGATCCCCCTCAGATAACAAATGAAAAACAAACCAATTATCTCCCTGACTTAATATTTCCTTCGGAATACTGCCTGGCTGTTGTGTAATAAGAACTGCACCAAGATCATATTTGCGCCCTTCTTTCACCCACGTAACATATGGTCTCTCACCTGATTTCCCAGAAGTACCTAACACCGCCTGTGCCTCTTCAACAACTGCAATAGTAGGAATTGTTTCGGGTTTAGCTTCAGTAAATTGTTGCTGGTTGTGATCGAAAATTTTCTGGAGAACGAGACTGGATAAAATCAAAGCAGGCTCACCCCGCATCTGTGAAACATCAATAATACAGATTTTCCCATGTTTCAATGAATAAATGAGCATATCCATCATTTGACTGCCAGGATCATGAAGCATTTTAACGATGTTTGTCATATTACCCCGTGCTGCTACCATTTCAACATCCTGACTGGGTTCCAATTTCAACAACTTTTTAATAAGGTCCGGATCAGCAGCATTCTTATTCAAAAAAATTTCATCTACTAATTTTCGCCAATTACTATCATTAAGGCCTTTAAGCTTTCTCACATTTTGCTGTTCTTGTTTTTCAGGAGATAATGCGATTGAAATAACTTCCGATGGTCTTAATCGTCGAATATCAAGCTTTATATCATTAGCCACAAATGATTGATAAAACGGACTGGGTCCTTTCTTTTTCGTAAATACCACAATTTTATTCTCCAGTTCAACAACATCACACAAACCCGGGCGATTCTTATCATCAGGCCAGTAATATTCGCCATCCGGGTCAAAGATCACTGTCCCCACAGGAACTTCTCGTCCATTTCTTTTGGTGATAGTCGGAGTTTCTTTATATAAACTACTAAAGAGTAATTTATTTAGATTAGACTTGCCAAAACCGGCCCGTGCAAATATAAAAGTCCTGTGTGATACGACACTGTATCATTTCAGAGTTATTTTTCAGACACAGATTTACACGGATTAACACTGATTTGATTTTGATCAAATGTCCTTTTTCATAAACTTAGTAGAATCTTATGATATTGACCCCCGACAACCTTAAATCCGTGTAACCTGCACGCCCTTTAGGCGTAGCAGGCACTCAACTCCGTAAGAGTTGAGTGTATCCGTGTCTGAAAAAAGCTTTCGGACTCGATCTTTAGTATAACTCGTTTTATTAACGTACATTGTCTGATTAACCTCACATGCATAGTTTAGATATTTCTTTGCTTCCACATCACAGCTAGCGCCGTACATGTCATTGCAAATATTAAACTGAACCCGGACGACCCCCGAGAGGTAGAATTATCATGAGATGATTGGTCGGTGGTGTGAATAAGACTGGGACCTGTGTATTGTTCATCGAGGATGGTGGGATTGGCGATGGTGAATTCCACACGTTCAACGTCATCATAATCTTTATTGAACTGTACATAAAGATTAATTGGTGCATTTCCATCAGTCCATTCACCTGTTGGTTTTATCTTCCAAATGTATATTTTAGTCCAATTAGATTCTATATTCAAATTATCAATCCGTTTATTAAAAACACTTGGACCTGAAATTATTTCATATGATTCTGTTGTTAGTGGGTTTGTCAGTTTAACAAATATATGCCCATCTATTTTTGATGTGACTTCAACTTTTATTTCTACTTCCTCCCCTATTTTTAATTGCACATCTCTTACTGTTGCTTCTTGTCCATTATACCACGCATTAACAATCCCAAAATCATTTTCAACCGATTCAGCCGTTACTATATTCATATTAAAACCAATTGCAAACATAATTATAAAAAACATTATTTTTTTCAAAATATCACTTCCTTAAAATATTACCAAATTCAGATGATGATTCATCTAATCCATCTGATATATCTCCAATACCCCTTGGACCAGGTGGTACAATAATGAAAGTTCCTGTAGTAAATTGAAAATAAATAGGAATATTATCTCCAATTGGAAGATTTGTAGAAGGATCAACAACTGTATACTCTTCTCTCCTATACACCTGCCATTCATGCCCGAACATCGGATTAGGATGACATACATTATCAGCATCAAAAATCAAAAAGTCATCAATCCTCCCCTCGACATCTATCAACCAGCTATTAAAATGAACAACATAATGCGGCGGAGGCAGAACAGGCACTCCCTTAGGCCCCATCAAACAAATATTTCGAACACCCAGATTTATCAAATCCTTATCATCATCTTCATTTTCTGCAAATAAATAATCAGGCTCCATATCCACTCCGATCGTCACATTCTCATCCCAATAAGCAAACTCATCAGGATTAAAACGAGTCCCGTTCTCCATCGCATGCTCAGCCGTCATAGTAACCCCCACAGGAAATCTCAAAATACTCTTAAGCAACCCGGCACCCTTTTTATTAGAATCCCGCACATCATCAGCAGAGTCACCAAAATTATTATCGATCTGTTCATTGATCATCTCAGCAGCACCAAGATAAGTCTTATTCACCTGGTACAAAACCTCATCCACATACCACTCCCTCACCTGGCTGATCACCTTAGCACTCGCACTCAAATAAACTCCATTATCAACATAACTCGCCTTATCCACATACCTTGTCTGGTTAGCCTCGATCTTAGGTACCAGATCCAGCGCAGTAGCACTCATAGCATCAGCAGGATTCGGATAATTCTCATAATTGATCTGCTGATCAAGATGAACATCATTCTTAATCTCCTGTGAGATCTCATCTACAGCCAATCTTGCCTCAGAATAAACCCACTCAGGAGGATCAGGTGAATACCTCCTCAATTCAATCTCTCCACTAAGATCTCTATCCTTGATATAACCCAATTTATTCGGATCAAACACCTCATTCTTATATTGAAAAAAAGCCTCTTCAAGACCAGGGTCAGTATAACTACTATAATACTCTACGATCCCGGATGAATAAACATCATCCACATCGTTTCTTGTAGATAACGCAGTACCGGCATAACTAAGATCAATATTAGTAAATGAATTCTCTTTTGCCTGTAAAGTAATAGTAACAATATCCACCCTGGTATCAATAGTGGTCATATAATCATATTCAGTGCGGTAACATGTATCTGCATAAAAACCACCGGCGGGTAAAGGTTTCATACATGTATACTCAACCTCATAAGCATGCCGCCAGACGTGTTCTCTTGTCCAGGTAACCCTCCATATCTCACCATATAAATTACCAGGTACACAAGCATCTTTTGGCACCAGATCTATCTGTTCCATACTATCAGGTTCACCCCATTCACCAACATTATAACTTGCTTCATATCCCTCATGCTCTCCCATATCAAGACTCGTTTGCCTTTCAATCCCTGTAGCCAGACTGGTGCTATAAACCTGTGGAATTACCATCTCGATCAGTTTACTAACATCAGACCCACCGACGATCGAATCATTATTCAGAAAATCCATTATCGGAGTCGCATTAAAATCAATATGCAGACCCTTTTCCATAGCCTTAGTAGCATTCTGCGGATCACCGGTAGATTGAGCCGCATCTGCCTTCGGATCAAACTCAACACTACCATTTTTGAGTTCAATACCCATTACAACATCACCCAGATCAACATTTTCTTCTTCATACAGGATCTTCTTGACCTGCATCATGTATTCAATAACACTGGCTCCGTCCACTGAATTGAACACCAGTCCCTGATCCAGCATCAATGCTGCGTTCACTATTAGCGATAGGTGATCATTATCGACAATGTTTTTGGGTCCTTTAGGATAAAAGTACTGAGTGTACCCTCTTCCTGCTGTATAGATCTGTGCCAGAGTTGTTGTTTCTGCCATTAGTGCATCTGCACCATCAAGACGCTGCTCGTATTCTTTGGTCAATAACTCAAGCATAGGGTATCTGCAAGTGATCAGATTCCCAAGTCTTAGATCTTCCTGGTAGACTATTTCATTGGTCTCCAGATCGACTATTGAGATATTAAGAGGTACGCTTACTCTCCAGTAGGTCACATAGGTCTCATTAGCACCCAGTCCAGGCACCTCAACTTCCCTATCCAGACCCATGTATATGTAAGTGATATTAATATCCTTCCAGTCTGTTAATGGTTCGACATTTACTGCTAAACCCCGGTAATCAAAGCTGTTGTACATGTAATTTGTCTGGATGAACCGGTTCATAACATACATGATCATGCCTCTGGCCCAGTTGTGGTTAAACTCGGCAACACTGCATTCGCCATCTGTGCTAAGGTTATACCGGCTCGTTGGTTCTATCACGATAACAGGTGTCTCTCCCATTTGTTTCATAGCATCCATACCTGCGTAGTTGATGATCCTTGCCAGGTCGGCGCAGGCATACATGTAGGCATTATCGATATTGTTGACAGTATTTCCTTCGCTTAGTGATTCCGCCATTTCGCGGTCCATTTTATCGATATGGGTAGTAAAACCAATAGTCATAATGACCATAATAATTCCAAGAATAGTCAGTGGCATTCTGGCTGAATTGTTATTTAGTAATGCTGTTGGGAATTTCATTTGAGAAAGGAAATGGATGAATGTATTTAATATTTGTGTTTTATATCTGCGACTTTGTATTAATTTAGGTATTATTAAAGTATATTTATATGAAGTGCGGGTGGAATGTTATTTCGCACTTTTGTATGGTACCTTAAAATATTTCTAACATCAGACCACCCTCCTTAATGAATATGGGATGAATATCTGGAAACACATTGTGTAATAACTACAATGGACGTATTCAAACTGGACAAGATCACCGAAAAAGAGTTACTAGAACTGACATTTAGGTTTGCACATGAACTTGCAGAAAAATATGAAAAAAAGAGGTTTATTTACAACGGGAATCTTCACTTTCAGATCATTAATCAAGATAACTGTTCTATAGAATGAAGAATATCTATAAAATAAACAATTCTGCAGGTGATTCTTATAGCAGTGGAAATGAAGAATACTGAAATTCCAAAGGATTTAATGAAGGGTGTGGTCTTTAGGACACTTATGTCTAAACTAGAAGAGATAAACCAGAAGTTAAATGATATTAACAAGAACATGAAATATTTTGAGAAGAAATATGGCATGAAAACTGAAGAATTCTATAAAAAATTTTTAAATGGAATGCTTGAAGATGATATGGACTTTTTCGAGTGGAAAGCCTCTAGAGAGATCTGTGATGAGTTAGAAGAAGAAAAAAGGATGCTGCTTGAGGCAATCAGATGATTGATGACTATTTTGAATTTTTAAAAAAGATTGCCATGAAGAATCCTTTAGTAAAAAATTTTCGTGTTATAAAAGAATTTATTGGTGTTAAAAAGGGTTATATAAGGTTTGTAATTGAATTTATAGATAATTCCGAACTTCATGTCTTTGAATATGTAGATTCCGGCTTGCATAAATTAAATTACTCGTATCACTGGCAGAACAATGAAAAAAAATTGATAAAAAGATGGGATAATGCCTCTCATCATTCAAATATTGAAACATTTCCTCATCATATGCATGATAAAAATGACATCAAACCAACGAATGAGCCGACGTTTGTAGAAATACTTGAAAAAATAGAGAAGGTAGAACAGGATAGGCGGTCAGATAAATAGTGTGTTTATCATATAATCATTTATAGTGAATTGTTGCCGGTTATGATCGAAATTTTTTTAAAGAATAAGGCTGGAAAAAATCAAAGCAGGCTCACCCCGCATCTGTGAAACATCGATGATTTTCAGGAGATAATGCGATTGAAATAACTTCTGATGGTCTTAAAAAACCACTATTTCGTTTTCTAGTTCAACAACATAATACAAACCCGAACGATTTTTATCATCAGGCCAATATTATTCGCCATCCGGGTCAAAGATCACTGTCCTCACTGGAACTTCTTGTTCATTTCTTTTGCTGATAGTCGGAGTTTCTTTATAGGAACTGCTAAAAAGTAATTTATTCAGATTAGACTTACCAAAACCGGCCCGTGCAAATATAAAAGTCCTGTGTGATACGACACTGTATCATTTCAGAGTTATTTTTCAGACACAGATTTACACGGATTAACACTGATTTGATTTTGATCAAATGTCCTTTTTCATAAACTTAGTAGAATCTTATGATATTGACCCCCGACAACCTTAAATCCGTGTAACCTGCACGCCCTTCAGGCGTAGCAGGCACTCAACTCCGCAGGAGGTGAGTGTATCTGTGTAACCTGCACGCCCTTTAGGCGTAGCAGGAACTCAACTCCGTAGGAGTTGGGTGTATCCGTGTCTGAAAAAGCTTTCGGACTCGATCTTTAGTATAACTCGTTTTATTCATGTGCATTCTGATTAGTCTTGCAGGTATAGTTTATATCTTTCTTTGTCTCGACATCACAACCAGCGCCACACTCAACAGTGCAGCTATGATACCGAAGCTCGGTGAGCTATTGGATTGAGACTGGTTGGTGGAAGAGGGATCAGTTGTGACGTGGGATGAACTGGAGCCTGAGTATTGTTCATCGAATATATGTGGATTAGCAATACTATATTGAATTTTCAGAGTATCGCCTATTTCTTTAGTAAATTGAACAAAAATATTTATTGGTGCATTTCCATCAGTCCAATTACCATTTGGACAAATAGTCCAGGTATATGCCTTTACCCAACCTGATTTAATATCATATTCTGATATATATTCTCCAAAATCACTCGGACCTGAAATAACATCATAAGATTTTGTAACACCAGGTTCGCTTAATTCAATACCTATAAAAAACGCATCAACTTTAGATGTCACTTCTACTTTAATTTCAACAGGTTCGTTAATTTTTAATTTTGCACCTTCAACTGTTGCAGGTTGATTATTATACCAAGATTTCACAATGCCATATTCGTTTTCTCCGGCCGTACAACTTTGAATTATAAAACATATTATTAATATTAATAAAACAATGATATTTTTATATCGCATTTTTCTATCCTTTTGATTCTTCAATCTTACCAGCCGCACCGTTATACTGTACATTGACCCGATACAACATCTCATCCACATACCATTTGCGCACCTGGCCGATTTCTTTTGCACTTACACTCAGATAAGCCCAGTTATTAACATAACTCGCTTTATCCACATATCTGTTTGATTAGCCTCATATGCATAGTTTAGATATTTTTTTGCCTCCACATCACAACCAGTGCCACACTCAACAGTGCAGCTATGATACCGAAGCTCGGTGAGCTATTGGATTGAGACTGGTTGGTGGAAGAGGGGTCAGTTGTGGCGTGGGATGAACTGGAGCCTGAGTATTGTTCATCAAAGATATGTGGATTAGCAATACTATATCGAATAAATAGAACGTCATCTATTTCTTTAGAAAATTGAACAATAATATTAATTGGTGCATTTCCATCGATCCAATTACCATTTGGACAAATAGTCCAGGTATATGTCTTTACCCAACCTGATTTAATATCATCTTTTGATATCCATTCTCCAAAATCACTCGGACCTGAAATAACATCAAAAGATTTTGTAACTCCGGGTTCTTTTAACATAAGACCTATAAAAGACGCATCAACTTTAGATGTCACTTCTACTTTAATTTCAACAGGTTCGTTAATTTTTAATTTTGCACCTTCAACTGTTGCAGGTTGATTATCATACCAGGATTTCACAATACCATATTCATTTTCTCCGGCTGTACAACTTTGAATTATTATACAGAATACAATTATCGATAAAGCAGTTTTAATTATTTTATTTTTCATATTACCATCCTTTCGTTTCTTCAATAATTGGATTAGGTTTATTTAGTGTAGGTTTATCACCCACCCCTTTAATTTTTCCACCAGGAACTGCAATAAAAGTTCCAGTACTAAAAGAAAAGGTGATTGGAGTATTTAATCCAATATATTCTCCTGTCGCTGGATCTTTTATTAGTTCATCTCTTCTTTGATACACCTGCCACTCATGTCCGAACATCGGATTAGGATGGCATACATTATCAGCATCAAAAATAAGAAAATTAACAATTTCTCCTTCAACTTCTATATACCACGAATTAACAGTACATATCCATGGGTTCATTGATGGAAGAAAATACATTCCAGTTGGCCCAAATAAATTGGTATTTCTTAATTTTAATGTATAAAATGTTTCTCCTGGATAAGGCTCAAAAGGATCAAGAAAATCAGGCTCCATGTCCACTCCAATCGTTACATTCTCATCCCAATAGGCAAACTCATCAGGATTAAAACGAGTCCCGTTCTCCATAACATGCTCAGCCGTCATAGTAACCCCCACAGGAAATCTCAAAATACTTTTAAGCAACCCGGCACCCTTTTTATTAGAATCCCGCACATCATCAGCAGAGTCAC
>JAIOQW010000013.1 GCA_021108405.1 Methanosarcinales archaeon | reverse complement strand
ATAGCGAGGATTTTTTCTTTTACCCATGATAATTGGTCATAGTCTCATTCTTTTTTTGTATCTTCCCCTTATAATTCACTCCAGGGAGTGGTACGGCAGGCGGTAGTCCCAGTGTTTTAGAGATGGTCAAGGCAAGGGGTACCAGATTATTTACCATTGTATTGGCTACTTCATTTTGCACTGCCGGTGGTGCTGACCCTGAGGTCCACTGTTTGTGCAATGCTTCAAGTCCTTCTTCCTGATAATAATCAGTAGATCCCTCAAACCTGATGTAGCCGATATTCGGGTTCAAATAGTTAATAGATAGTGCAAATTCTATTCCAATCGCCTGCTTCTGGCCAAAAGGAGTTTGCTGTTCTTTTAGTATAGGGTTTTTAATATTAATATCAAAATTAATATTGATGCTCTTATACTGTTTTGCATCTTCTGTATTTACAAATGTTTTAGAATCGATCTGTTTTACTTGGAAACCTATAATCACGTTATATTCACCACTTTAACTTACTTTTGTGACCTTTGAGTGGATAGTCGATATATTTGAATTTGTTGTAGCAACTGTAACTACAGATTCTTTCATGTTGATAATTCTACCGGTATACAACCTGTTGTTAAATCCCCATAATACTTTTACTCGATCACCAATATTGATTTTTTTTCCTTTTGAGTCATCCATTTTAATACCTCTGTTATACTAATCCTTTAACTAATATTAATAAGATTATTAATATAGTGTATATTTTATTGTTTTAATTGTATATAAATATACCTATATAATAGTGTTGTTATCTTATTTTCCAGCCACTTGCAGTATCTCTGAGTATTATATCAAAAAGTTTTTTTTTAATAACTTTTTAAAGTGTCCTCTGTGATCTCTGTGGCAGATAATATAAACAAAGATTCATACAAATTTTATTACCTTACTTTTTGATCGGGATACATAATTCTCTATAGAAATAACTGATTTGCCAGAAAAACATATATATAATATGAAATACAATCACATTCATTTAAATATGAATATACATGTAATAATGAGTGTGTGAATTGAGGGATCATAGTGGACTGTACAGATGGAAAATACATATTCGGAACTGTGAAAGTAGGTGAAAGAGGACAGATCGTTATCCCAAAAGATGCGAGAAACATTTTTGGTATTAAATCAGGTGATCTTGTTCTTGTGGTTGGGGATGAAAAGCGTGGAATAGGGATTGTAAAGGCAGACAAATTTAAAAAAATAGCAATGAAAATACTTGATTCTATTAATAATAATGAAGATGATTAAATTAATTATACTCTCAAACATTCATAATAACTTATATATCAATCACACATATTACAAGAAAATACTTACTAAGCCTGGAGTTTCTATAGATATATTTCCATAAAATATATGCAGTCATAAACACCAAAATATGGGGAATTGGAATAAGACAATATTTTGAAAAGTTAGGATTTTTCATAGAAAATAATACACTGCCACTTATAATACTGGCATTACTACTTGTAGTGATCTCTATCCATGGAATGCAGTATATTGAAATGGGTACAGGCACTGAGACCTTTGTTGAGAAAACATCAAAATTGTATCAGGATTATGATCACCTTTACCTGAGTATTTTCTCTACACAATCTATTATAGTAATAATCGAAGGTGGTGATGTAACAACACCCGAACTGATGCAGGCACTGGACAGACTTGAACACCATACTACTATCATACCCGGAGTTGTTGAAACTTTTTGTGCATCCTCAGTGATCAAAGATATCAATTCCCGGCAGACAGGACAGTACGCTATCCCTGATAATGAGCTGGATATTGATGCCATCATTTCAAGTCATGCATCTGATCTTGGAATGGTCTTACCTGATGATACGCATGCTCTTGTCTGGGTGGAAATGGAAGGAGATTCAACCGAAATCCAGCGAGAAGAGATCCTGCGTGAGACCGAAGTGGCAGTATCTCTTGCAGATATTCCTCCTGATTATACTATTATTGTAACAGGAGATCCTGTCTTTGATCTTGCCATGAACTATGAGATGAATACAAGTATGGGTCCACTTCTTATGATCTCAGCATTGATGATGATCATTGTGTTGTACCTGATCTTCAGGCATGTGCGATGGAAACTTCTCCCGCTTCCTATTGTCCTGTTGGGGATAATATATACCTTCGGTGCAATGGGATATCTTAAGATCCCACTTAGTATGGTCTCTATGTCTGCCTTCCCGATATTGATCGGACTTGGAATAGATTATGCGATCCAGTTCCACAACCGGATAGAAGAAGAACTTGAACGACAGGACGATGAAAAAGAAGCAGTGATCCAGACCATAAAACATACAGGTCCGGCAGTACTTATTGCACTCATCATTACAGCACTTGGATTTTTCTCACTCATGACCTCATCTGTTCCTATGATACAGGATTTTGGAAAACTCCTGCTTATTGGAATTATTATGTGCTTTTTATCAGCTCTTTTTATAGGAATTACCGTTATTTACGGTCTTGATACTTTTCTAAGAAAATTTCGCAATAAAAAAAACATGTCCATCCACATTAAGAAATCATCATCCAATGCCACAACTACTGTTAAATCAAGCAAGATCGAGCAAGGCCTGGAAAAAGCATCGACGTTTTCAATGAAATACCCTGCAATAGTACTATCAATTGCAGGATTATTATGTATATCGGGTCTGTATGTAGATACCATGGTACCTATTCAAACAGATGTAACTACCTTTGTACCTCCTGATATGCAGGCATTGATCGACCTAATGCACCTGGGTAGTATTACAGGCGGAACTGATGCTTTGAATCTAATTATAAAAGTTGAGGATTCTGCAAGTCCTGAAATTCTTCAATGGATAGATGAGTTTAGTGAACATGAGGTGAATGGAAGATCAAATATTTATGATGCAGCAAGTATTGTCCCGATCATCAAATCAATGAACGGTGGAGTAATACCTGATAATAGTGCTGATATAGAACGCCTGTATGATCAAATGCCTCAGGCACGAAAGGATAGATATGTCCATGGTGAGAACATGCTCCTGTTAAACCTGGGGATAGGAAATGCCATTGGAGATATAGGTCTTAAAGGGGTCGAAGAACTTGTTGGTATTGTTTCTGATGATATTGCCTGGATGCCACCTCCGCCCGGAGCACATGTTACTATTACAGGTAATTCAGTGGTGTTCACTATGGTGATCTCAGCTCTTACGACCGGTCGAATCGCTATGACACTATTCGGGCTTGTATTAGTATTTTTCGGACTGCTGGCATTATATCGCGACTTTATTAAAGCAATAGCTCCTGTGGCTACTATGTTCATGGTGATCGGATGGTCCGGAGGGATCATGTATTACACAGGACTTGAGTATACACCTATGACCGTTACACTTGGTGCATTAATACTTGGAGTAGGATCAGAATATGCGATACTAATGATGGAACGCTATTATGAAGAAAAGGGGAAAGGTACAAATTCATTTGATGCAATGCGTTTAGCCAGTAAAAAAATCGGAAAAGCTATAGTAGCATCCGGACTTACGACACTATTTGGTTTTTCTTCACTCTTAGCATCACCTTTTTCCATGACAAGGAATTTTGGTATAGTTACACTTATGGACGTAGCACTAGCACTTCTTGCTACTTTTGTTGTTTTCCCTGCAATAATTATAATATTGGATAATTGGCGGGACAAAAAAATTACGGATGTGAATATTCAATGATCAAATTCAACACCAGTCTGAGTTACGGTAAGAAAAATATATGTTATACAGCCTCTGTATTGATCTTTGTTATTATTTTATATACAGCAGCTATACCAACAGCTTTAGCTGAAAGGGAATATATGCAGCCAGGCTATGTTTTCGGTACGAATTATTATGATAGTTACGGTGAACCGGATATATATGCATCACTGATCGGTAATTCTGAATTTGAACGAGGTGAGACTGCACAGCTTAAGATCAATCTGGTAAATAAGGGTGTATTATATGGGTTTAAATATGACACAACTGTCGAGACAAAAGAAGGCAAACATGCAAGTTCATTAAAAGAACTTGAATATGAAACGCGCCGTACAACAGCACTCGGGATTAAAGCTGAGATGATTTCTACTTCACCTTATATTGAAGTGGAACCAGGGACCAGTATACAATATATGGAAGAACTTTTCCCAGGAGAGCTGCCTGAAGATAAGTTAATATATACTATTACCATATCAAATGAGGCACCTGCTGGTGTTTATTATCTCCAGCTTCCATTGTTATATGATTACCAGAGCCAGATCAGGATGGCAAAATATGATATAGCTCGTTATGGTCTTTCTGGTATAGACCATATCACCTTGTATACTACTGCAAACAGGACATTGACCATTCCTATCTCCATTAAAGCAGCACCAAAATTTGAGGTAGTCGATGTGGGAGGTTGTCTTGTGACAGGAGAGAGTCATAATATTACAGTTACTTATCGAAATTCAGGAGAAACTGCAGTTGAAGATGCTAATGCACGAGTGGTAGTAATGCGCCCGCTAAGTGTCCAACAGTCGGTAGTTAATATGGGTACGATAGGACCGGGCGAGAGCAAGACAGCATCATTTGATATATATTCAGATACGGATGCTGTAATAAAGAACTACGGGATAGATAGTGAAATAAAATATTTTGATGAAGATGGTCAAACAGCTTTTTCTGACAACCTTAAAGTAAATGTGCCGATACAAAAGGCAGACAAAAAAATAGGAATATTCACGATCGCAGTAGTTGGAGCATTTATTATGATAATATACCTTATTATTAACAGTATACGAACTAAGAATTAATTTGATTGAAGAGATTTTAAAGAGGAATTGACATGGATAGAACACAAAGAAAGGATGGAATTAACATAAGCAAAAGACTGCTTATCCTGGGATCATTATTCTTATTATTAGTTGTACCTGCACAGGCAACTATTCCTGAATATTTTGATATAGGGAGTAATTATTATACAGTATACGGCTATCCTAATCTGAGTATATCAGTTCTCGGTGATAGTGAATTCTCACGAGGTGATACGGTTACCCTGGTTATTAATGTTATGAATAAAGGTATTGTTACAGGTTTTAAATCTGAGAAAAGTATTGATGATTCTATTGAATTAGAACAGAAACTCCAGCAGACTGAAATGCAATATGAAGCTCAAAAAACCACAGCTATTGGTATAATAGCTACTCTTGTATCACTAGACCCCAGTGTTAAGGTTAAATCAGGCCAGCAGGAAGCAGGTACATTGGTATCAGGTCAGCAATCCGAAGAGCCTGTGATGTTCACAATTGAGATAGCAAACAATGCACCTCCCGGTCCGCATCCGTTATTGTTGAATCTGCTATATGGGTATCAAGAGAATGTCCAGCTTGATGGTGAGAATGAGACTGACCTTGGTATTACTGATATGGAAGTCGGATTGTGGTATGAGATACGAAGCCAGAATATCACGCTGCCTGTCTTTGTTGAACAAGAAGCTGATTTTGAAGTTACGAATGTGAGCGGTATACTGATGGCCGGAGAACAAGGACTGGTTAATGTTATATATACAAATATAGGTGAGCTACCGGTAAGGGATGCAACTGTGCGGATAAGTACATCCGATCCGTTCAGTACTACAGATGATCAGGCATTTATAGGGTTTCTGGCTCCTGGTGAGAGTGCAGAGGCCATATTTAACATAAAAGTAGATGATATCGCTACTTCGAAAATGTATGGTATAAACAGTGAGATAAAATATGAAGATGTTGACGGTCATGAAAAGGTATCGGATACTGTTAAGATCAAGGTCAATGTCTTCCCTGGACTGTCTACTTCCCAAAAGCTTGGGAATTATGTGGGAATAATAGTTATTGGTGTACTTATTATCGTGGTTTGTCTGGGTGTTTTGGTGTATAAGAAAATAAAGTGATGCAGCCATCTACGCAAAAAAACAGCATCACACTTCTGGACCTTGGGCATCATGATAATGCCTATAGATGATTTTATACATACCAAAACACAATGGAATCAACTTATATGAGTTTCTTCTTTTAAAATATCAATCATCCTGTATATTTATATAGTTAATACCATTATTCCATCCATCATATTCAGAAAATGCTTTATATTCTCTCGATATTAACTATAGCAGACTACTCTGGGGCTTAACATTAATGGAAGAACTGATAAAATCATTAATAATACCTGATAATACTACAATGGAAGAACATTCAATCGTAGTAGATGGTGGGGCTATTATTGGCAACCATTCTGATCTTGGTTTTGGTATTATAGCAGATATGGTTATTGCCGGTGAAAAGGTTAAGATAAACGGCAATGTTATTGCCCAAGATGATGTTAGAATTGATATGTGGTCTGTGATCACAGGTGATGTCAGGACTAAAAATGATGCCTATATAGGTGATTTTGTCAATATTAGTGGAAGATTAGTTGTTGGGTATGATATGGATATTGGCAAGGACGTAAAGATAGGGGGCGGATTTCAAACTAAGGGTACGATTGTAATCAGGAACCCGGTCCCTGTGATAATCTATATTTTCCTTTACTTAACAGAGTTAATTAGGATAGGAAAGGACGAAGAAGTTGAAAAGGCATTGAATGATCTCTTTGAAGATGATAATGACGAAATTGATCAGGATAAGCTATTAATGATACCGGGTGGATCAAAGATTGATCTGGACACTATTAAAGTGCCTGATAAAGCTGTGATAGGCAGCAACTGCAGAATGATGGGAAATATCAGGGCGGCCTCATTAGTAATGGGCAGTAATAACACCTTATTCGGGAGTATCAAAACAATAAACGGGATCACTGTCCAGGAGCATAACACGATCCACGGGAACCTTGTATCCAAAGGAAATATACGGGTGGATAAAAATACTCATATCCTGGGCGAGATAAAAGGCAGTACGATCATCGTTCATGAAGATGCTAGAGTGGACGGTGCTATGAAGGCACCCAATGGTGTAATAATAACCAGGAAGGTCCCCGAGGAAGAATTGGATACAAAGGGTATACTTGATCAGGTTCCCGAACTCCCTGAGTCTGGTGAGAGTGAAGTAGCAATTGCTAAGGAAGTTACTGAAGATAAGGAACCGGAGAGTAAGGAAGTAGAAAAGAAAGAGGTAGAAGAGAAAGAGGTAGAAAAGAAAGAGGTAGAAAAGAAAGAAACTAAAATTGATGTTAAAAATATAACAAAATCACCAACACCAAGAAAATCAACACCAAAAACATCAACACCAAGAAAATCAACACCAAAAACACCAACACCAAGAAAATCAACACCAAAAACACCAACACCAAAAACACCAACACCAAAAACATCAACACTAAAAACACCAACACCAAAAACATCAACACCAAAAACACCAACACCAAAAAAATCAACACCAAGAAAACCAACTCCAAAAAAATAGAAAAAACACATGACCGTTACAATTCATTTTAGTGGATTTATAGAATAAATAATATGAATGTGCAATGTAGAATCAGAGGATTATGATTTTAATAGATGAATATCGTTTTTTTTATAGTATATCAAGTATAACTTGATATATCGAAAATGCTCACTCCGATTCGACCGAATGGAGGATTTTATTGTTAGAAAATATTCAAGCTTATTGTACCTTATTTTTCACTAGTTTTTTAGCTTCGACTATTGTTCCTTTAGGTTCCGAAGTAATGGTAACTTATCTAATCACAAAAGATTATAATGGTGGAGCTGTTGTTATTATAGCTACATTAGGAAATTGTCTCGGTGCATGTACTACTTATTTACTAGGTTGGTATGGGCGTGAAAAGTATATTGAAAAATATCTGAGGATTAACCCAAATAAACTGGAAAAGTCAGAAAGATTATTCAAAAAATATGGGTCTCCTGTATTATTATTGTCATGGTTTCCGGTTGTAGGAGATGGTTTAGTAGCAATAGGGGGTGTACTTAAACTCAATTTTCTTATTTTTTCAATATATGTATTTATAGGAAAATTTGTTAGATATTTATTTGTTGCATATCTGGCAGGAATAACATTTGGAAATTAATACTAACTTGAAGTAAGTTGCATACATAGGAAAATAGCTATGTTATAAGTAGTCTAAACATAATAAGGCTAATTGGAGTAGAGCTATCATGACAGAGGTTAAAATGAAGCCAAAAGGACCACGTGCCAGGATCAGAGCTGTAGTGAAGAAGGCCGAGCCAAGAATGGAACCAACCATTGCTGCAAAACAAGATAGAAGTATCCAAATTCAAAATATACTGCAGAACCTCAGAAAGAAAGAGAAAAACAGAATAATAGAGTCTGCACTGTTAAAATATTATGAAGCAGAGGAATTGAAACCATATCAGGCAGAGCTTATCAAATTACAACGTCATGTAGAAAAAACCGGGAAAAAGCTAATCATTCTTTTCGATGGCAGGGATGCATCCGGGAAAGGAGGCACTATCCGGCGGGTTACCCGGTATATGAACGAAAAACGATATCGTGTGGTCGTCCTTGGCAAACCGAATGAAGATCAGGCAACTGAACTCCACATGAAGCGCTATATCGAACATTTTCCTCATGCGGGGGAGATCGTACTGTTCGACAGAAGCTGGTATAATCGGGCAATGGTTGAACCTGTGATGGGGTTTTGTAGCAGGCGTCAATATCAACAATTTATGAATAAAGTGATCAGTTACGAAGAAAATTTCATCGCTGATGGAAAGACGACGCTTCTTAAATTGTATTTTTCGGTTTCTAAGGAGGAACAGGCAAGGCGGTTTGAAAGAAGGAAAAACGACCCGTTAAGACAGTGGAAACTCAGTGAAGTGGACTTACAGGCACAGGAATTATGGGATGAATTTACTAAGAAAAAATTCAGATTGTTACAAAAGACACATACTAAAATGCTGCCATGGTATATCATCCGGTCGGATGATAAACATCTGGCCCGACTGGAAACGTTTAAAACAATCCTCAGTACAGTTAGATACATAGGCAGAAGGCGGACGTTGGATTTTAAACGGGATCCGGAAATCATGATCCCCGGAGATAAGGAAGCGAAGATAATGAAGAAGAACTGGAGAAAATATGGTAAGTATGATTGATGATCGAATGTCTATATACGTAAGGGGGTAAAAGATGACAACAAAGAACAACAATGAAGAATCTGGAATAAAAGTAAAATTAGCTGAACATACAGCTATCAAGAATGTGGACAAGGTGCAAAAGAATAACCGTGTGAGCGTATGGGTAAAAAAGAGCACCCTTGGATATGAAGAGGAACTGCGCATTCTGCAGACCGAACTTATAAAAGTGCAAAACCATGTCAAGACTCATGGACTGCGCATCCTGGTGTTATTTGAAGGACGGGATGCTGCCGGAAAAGGGGGCACGATAAAGAGATTTACCGAACATATGAATCCACGGGGTGTGCGGGTTGTGGCACTTGAAATACCGAGCGACAGGGAACAAACCCAATGGTATTTTCAACGATACGTCCATCATCTTCCAGCGGCAGGAGAGATTGTATTGTTTGACCGCAGCTGGTACAACCGGTCAATGGTTGACCCTGTAATGGGATTCTGCACTGATGAGCAGAATAAACGCTTCTTAAAGGATGTTCCCCTCTTCGAACAATTGCTCGTAAAAGATGGAATTTTTCTATTCAAGTTCTATTTCTCAGTCTCCAGAGATGAACAGGTAAGACGATTTGAAGAAAGAAAGACTAATCCGTTGAAGCAATACAAAATTTCCCATGTTGATAAGATGGCACAGGAAATGTGGGATCAGTATACCATAAAAAAGTTCCAGATGCTTAGTGAAACCAACCGAACTATTGCCCCATGGGTGATCATTCGATCCAATAACAAGAAAAAAGCGAGACTCAACTGTATTAAATATATTCTATGCAACCTGGATTACGAAGGTAAGATCCACGAAAAAAAACTCCGGCCAGATCCGGAATTCGTGATTTCTGGCATTGATGAACTCAAACACATGGAAGATAATCTTCTAAAACCGCTTGAACTGCCGGGATGAGTGATTAATGTCATAGTGTGGGATGCTGTTGTTCAGTGCCAGTGGAAACATTTCAACTAATTTTTCATAGTATATCAAGTATAACTTGATATATCGAAAATGCTCACTTCGTTCACATTTTCTAATCTTCAGCTTCTTCGATGCTTCAGTCAAGAAAATCCGAGCGTTAGCGAGGATTTTGTTCTTCGTGAAGAAGGGAGAATCAATAATGAAGAGTGGAATCATAACAACTTATTTAAATGAATAAATATATAATAAATATATGATATATATAGAATAATATTAAAAATCTTATAATTTGACTTGTTTCTCAGGGTATTCTTGCGAGGTATTATAAAATGATAGATATTAATTATAATAAAAAAAAATATAATCATTTGAATTTTGCTAATATGAATAAAAAATTATTATTATTATTAACTATTTTTTTTTCAATATTGATATTATTACCCATACAAGCAGCTGCTGATACACTTGGAAATAACAATGAATGTTTCTTTGCATATGAACAAAGCGAAATAAATAGTGGTGATACTGTTTGGAACCTCACAGGTGCAAGTTATCCTGATCTTTTATGTTCTGAAAACGAAAGATTGAATTTCATAATTGATGGTCCCAGACTTGAGATCAATGGAACTGGTGATAATTTCGTATATGATACTTCTATTTACACCATCAATGATGTTTCTCAAATTGGTTGGCTGGGTGAACCACATTCTGTTGTGGAGAACGGTACTGATTGGTATCTCAGTAAGCTATTTTGTAACGAAAATGAAAATGATAAGCACATACTGGGAGTAGGTGAGAACCTTACTCTACCTGATGGTTTTGTAATATATGTAGCTGAGATCGACATTGATCAAGAATTACTATGGTTCATTCTTACAAAGGACGGTACTGAAGTAGACAGTAAAGTTAGATCAGTAGGATCACAATATGTATATAAAACAGATCTTAACAATAGTGGTTCAAGGGATAATTGGGTATTAAGATTTAGTATAGAGTCAATAAATTCAGGTATACATAACATTTATGTCACGATCAATGGTATCCAATCAAGATCACCTAATCTAAAAACACCTCATATGTATTATTGTGGGGATTATATAATAACATCTAGATTTAATGATACCATGCTTGAAGTCAGGTTAAAAAGTCCTGATAATAGTATCCAGCTTGAAAAAGGTGGAACAGTTAACATCTTATGTGACAGGTTCAGGTTTAGACTAGATGAAGAAGGAGATGTTGGAGGATTACTCAATTCCTTCATTAAAAAAAATGATAATACTCTTATTGGTACTGATGTTCAGGTAGAGCTACCTGAAATAGGTGTAATCTTAACTTTTGAAAATGTAACTCAAAGAGGCTGGACCTATGTATGTGATATTAGTGAGGATTCATCCCCACCCACGGGATTTTATGAATTAAGTGATTATTATAATATCTTAACCACTGCAAAATATACAGGTAATATAACTATTTGTTTGACATACGATGATACTAGGTCTGCTGATGAGGATAATATTACAATACTTCATTATGAAGAAGTAGAAGACCAGACAGATGTTTTCGCAATCACACAAGATAATATCAATATAGGTGACACAGTATGGAACCTTACAGCAGCAGATCATCCGGATGTACTATTTGAAGGATCAAAGGAAACTTTAAGATTCATTATTAACGGACCTGAGCTGGAAATCAGTGGATATGATAACTTTGTATATGATACATCCATTTATTATCAAAACGGTGAACCCTTCATTGCCTTGTTAGATGAGCGGTATTATGTGATTGAATCTGGTTGTGATTGGTATCTTAGCAAGATGCTTATAGATGAATCACAGGATGATATTCATTCATTAATTGTTGGCGAAACAATGGATTTATTTGATGGAGTTGAGATAACACCGATTGAAGTTAGTGTAAACGGTGAAAGTGCAATGTTTATTATTACCAGGGATAGTGAAGAAGTAGATAGTACAATTATAAGTGAAGGGGAACAGTACATATACGAAAAAGATTTGAACGAAAGCGGTGAAACGAATAACTGGGTAATTAAATTTAATGTCGATTCAGTTAGTATCAGTCCGGATAATAATTTAGTTAATATCAGCGGTCTAAAACAGATATCTACTGATATATTGAAAATAGATCCTCCTGAAGATCTATTTGATATATTTGAAATTGATACTGTATCTAATGGTTGTACTATTCGGATCATATTTGATTACTCCGGTGACAAAATTCAACTCATAAAAGGTGGAGTAGTCAATCTTATGGGAGATAAGTTCAGGTTCAAACTTGATGAACAAGGAGATGTCGGAGGCATTCTTAACCGTCAGGAAACCATGTGGAATGATATTACTATTTCTGTGGATAATAATACCAATACTGTGTATGGAACCGTTACTGATCTTTCCGGATTTGTTATAGCCGAACCTATAAATAACACCTGGAGAGAAATGTGGATGGGAGAAAATTCCCCCGGAGGTACCGGAATTACCACAACCGAACTTCAGGATGCTATTTATCACTGGTTAGAAGATATATCAATAAAAGAACATATACTGTCTACAGCCGATCTTCAAGAGATTATTGCATTATGGCTGTTGGAATAACAAATTCCTCTCTCAGCAAGGACGCTCTCA
>JAIOQW010000142.1 GCA_021108405.1 Methanosarcinales archaeon | reverse complement strand
AATGAGCAGCATGGTTAATAAATGTTGTCATGTTATTTTGGAATTGTGATACTAGGTCTACCAAGATCATTTGAAGTACCACCCGTAAGTTTACACCGTTCACATTCAAATATTGCCTCAAATTTACCGTTAATATAATAAATAAGTGGGCGTAAATTTCTTTTTCTACCAGATCTGCAAATATGACATTCAGTCTTAATATCCTTAAATAAATGAGGAGACATTGTTAAATCAATTCTGTCTTTTAATGTTATATTTTTATTTTTCTTCATCTACTCACCGTTTTGAAACTAAAAAAAAAGCTTAAGCTAACTATTATTGTATTTGGTTTCTTCCCTTTTCTAATGCTTATGCCAGTTGTGTTTAATATTTTTTATTGTTATTTAATACCCATTAATTTTTTGTTGATAAGTATAAGCAATAAATATTTCTAGAATCATATAATCTCAGAAAAGAGTGTGAAAGAATCCATGGCCATATAAAAAATACAGTGAAGTTCGATGTCAGGCGTATAATAGACGAAAGCAGAGAACTATATGTGAAGTTGAACTTCATCACATACCAACTGTTGACATTGACAAAATTAGTAAACGGTATTGAACCTGCAAACGCTTTTCAGGATTTCATCTGATCTCGAAACGACCTTGATTCAAGGATGAAGTTTTCAATTCAAATTATAGCTTATGCTATCGATTTTTTTAGTTTATTCCATTTATTAATTAGGCATAGGGAATATTTTGGGTTAATATTATTACTTCATATTGTAATTAATTGAAACTTTTCTATGATTTTTTTACACAATAGGGGATTATAATTGAACCGTCAAATTAGAAACGCAAGATTTAATTCTAATTTGATTGCTTCCCTGTGAACTATAATGCTTCGCATTAACTATTAATAAGAAGCAGTTAATCAATACAATGATAATTGTAGATAATAATTGATGGCAATATTATATTTATTATAGATATATATTTGTTAACATATACTTATTTACCTTTAATTAACTATTACATCCGGTGATATTTATTCAAATATATAAGTTAAAGCGAGGATTTAAACCTGAGATAGACCGCATCAGGGAAGTAATGGAAATGAACTTTCCAGACCATGTAACACAAGAGAATGAAAAGCTTATAGCCAGTTATGGAGCCATACAGAAAATGGAAGTATGGATAGATAATAAAAAACTTCATCTTGAGACCGAGTCAAACCCCAGCGCCACTGATGAAGAGATCATTGAAACAAATAAAAGGTTTAGAAAATTCCTGGATGAAGCCACGGGCTACTCTTCAAAACAACGGGTTAAGATGGCAAAAAAAGAGGCACAGGATTGAAACAAGCCGACATCCCCGCTGCCTTGCGGATATGCGCAGGTACGGATGGCTCGGTAACAGGACTTCTGGAAGTTCTAACCAATAACAAGGTCTCAGTAGTGACCACATACCAAAAAGTGGTCAAAGCCACTCGTGATAAGGCGAAACTGCTGATGATCAAACCAGGTGATCCGGTAAATCACAGGGAAGTTCTTCTTACAGTCCTTGAAAAACCATATGTGTTTGCCCGCTCTCTATCTCCTATAAATACTATGCCACAGGGCGTAAAGGATGACCTGATGAAGGCAGATATTCCTATAGGTAAAATACTAAGAGAGCATAAATTAGAGACCAGAAGAGACATCCTTAAGATTGAGATACTAGAAAATGAGGATGAGATCTTCGATAATATCCCTGTACTTTCCAGAGAGTATGTGATCATACACAGTGGGCGTATCCTGACGTGGATCAATGAACGCTTTCCTATAGATGATAGATGGAATGTTTAGATCAGGGCACAATAATTCTTGATTTTAAGATATCACGTACCTGGTTTACAATTTTTGGATAATCACCAAAAGCTGTACCAAGGTCAATAGTACCCACGACATCTACAACACCAATAGCAGCGATGCCATAGCCATCTTCATTTTTAATAGTGGTAACTACTACCGGAATACCGGTATATTTACCGGTTTTCGGGATACTCCTAACAGTTTCATTCATCTCAAGAGCCTTTTCAAGAATAGGACCGGAATAATTATAATCCAGTACTTTACCTTTTTCAACCCTCACACCACGTCTGTTCAGTGTCCGCATAGTGACAGGAAGTCCTATAATCTCATGGATAGCTTTTGCAATAGGTTCAATCTGTTCACCACTTGAATTGGCATTAATCGTTATTCCAAGATAATTCATGATTACTTTTATATGTATATGCTTTATACTTAAATTTTTTCTTTAACCCCGTCCACAACTTTTTCAAAAAAACCTTTATGGTTCTCTTTAGCAGGCCGCTCCCCTCTAAGTTTTGCAAATTCGCGCAGCAGTTCCTTCTGTTTTTCGGTAAGCTTGGTGGGCACTTCCACTTTCACCTTAACGTGCATATCACCAGTTCCATACCCATGCATACTGGCCATACCCTTTCCTTTTATTCTAAAAGTTGAATCGCTTTTGGATCCTGCAGGTATCTTCATCTTAACCTTACCGTCTAAAGTTGATACCGTGATCTCATCTCCAAGCGAAGCCTGGGTAATACTGATAGGTACTTCCTGCACTATATCATCCCCTATACGCTTGAACTTCTTATTTCTCTTAACATAGATATCAAGATAAAGATCACCAGGCGGTCCACCCGATGAACCGTGTTCACCTTCACCTCCAATCCTCATGCGTGAAGAGTCTTCAATACCTGCTGGTATTTTCGCTTTGATCTTGCGCGTTTTATGTACCTTTCCGCTACCGTGACACTCAGTGCAGGGATTGTCTACTATCTTTCCCTTACCATGGCAGGTAGGACATGTACTTGATGTCATGAACTGGCCAAACGGTGTACGCTGTGTCCGGTTGACCTGACCACTTCCACCGCAAGTACTGCATGTCTTAAGTTGTGTCCCTGGTTTGGCACCGGTGCCACCGCATACTGAGCAGTTCTCGATCCTGGGTATCCTGATCTCTTTTTCTGTTCCATGATAGGCATCCTCAAAGGAAATGGATATCTCGGCCCGAGACCACCGCGTCTACGCCTGCTTCCACCTGAAAAGAGATCAAAAATGCTACCTCCGAAACCACCGGAACCCATATCGCTGAATATGTCTTCAAAGTTCACTCCCCTGAAAATATCTTCCTGGCTCCAGCGTCCGTCTACTCCGGCATGTCCGTACTGGTCGTATTTGGTGCGTTTCTCAGTATCACTCAATACCGCATATGCTTCGCTGATCTCCTTGAACTTATCTTCCGCACCCGGATCCTTATTGCGGTCCGGGTGGTACTTCAGGGCAAGTTTTCTATATTTTTTTTTTAATTCTTCCTGTGAGATCCCCTTCTCAACGCCCAGGATCTCGTAATAATCACGTTTGTCAGCCATTGTGGTATCTATTTTTTATTATCCTCTTCCACTACTTCATATTCAGCATCAACCACATCATCATCATCTTTAGCCTCACCGGCCTGCGGCTCAGCTTCTCCTTCAGTCTGCTGTGTTTCTTGTTGTTCTTTTGCCATCTGCTCATAGACCATTGTACTGATCTCCTGCATCTCTTTGGTCAGTTCATCTACAGCCGACTGTATCTGGTCATGATCATCAGAACTTATGGCTTCGCGTGTCCTGGTGATCTTATCATTGATTATGTTCCGTTTATCTTCAGATACTTTATCACCAAGATCGCTCAGCGACTTTTCAATAGTATAGACCATGGTATCAGCCTGGTTCTTCAGTTCTATGAGTTCCTTTGCTTTCTTGTCAGCTTCCTCAAACTGTGAGGCTTCATCCATTTTTCCTTTGATCTCATCTTCAGAAAGCTTATGTGGAGCTGTAATTGTAATCTTTTGTTCCTGACCGGTACCCAGGTCTTTGGCACTAACGTGGATAATTCCGTTCGCATCAATATCAAAGGTCACATCGATCTGGGGAATTCCCCTGGGAGCAGGTGGTATCCCGACCAGTGTGAACCGACCCAGTGTGGTATTATCTTTAGCCATAGCACGCTCACCCTGAAGTACATGGATCTCTACAGAAGTCTGGTTTTCAGCAGCCGTACTGAATATCTGGTTCCTTTTAGTAGGTATGGTAGTATTACGCTCAATAAGTTTGGTGAATACCTCACCAAGTGTCTCAATACCAAGTGAGAGTGGAGTCACATCCAAAAGCAGTATATCCTTAACATCTCCTTCAAGTACACCTGCCTGGATGGCTGCACCCATTGCCACACATTCCATTGGGTCTACGCCACTTTCTACTTTCTTACCTATGATGTCACTTATGAACTTCTGCACTACAGGCATTCTTGTAGGGCCGCCTACCATAATGATACTTGAGATATCAGAGGTCGCAAGTCCTGCATCCTTAATTGATTGTTCAATAGGCTGGCGGGTCTTCACGATTATAGGCATAACCAGTTCTTCCAGTTTAGCCCGGGTCAAGTTCATCTCTAGATGCTTGGGACCTGCCTGGTTGGCAGTGATGAATGGAAGGTTGATAGTGGTCTGTATGGTAGTAGAAAGTTCTATCTTGGCTTTCTCGGCCGCTTCCCTCAAGCGCTGAGCAGCTGTCTTATCAGTACGCAGATCAATTCCTTCTTTGGTTTGGAACTCATCTGCTATATGATTTATAAGTATATCATCCATATCAGTACCGCCAAGTTGCGTATCTCCTGATGTGGATTTTACCTCAAACACACCATCTCCCAATTCCATTATAGTAACATCCAGCGTACCTCCGCCAAAATCATATACCAAAATCTTCTGATCGCCTTTCTTATCCATCCCGTATGCAAGTGATGCAGCAGTAGGTTCATTGATAATACGCACTACTTCCAGGCCTGCTATCTCACCTGCATCCTTGGTTGCCTGTCTCTGATTATCATTAAAATATGCTGGTACGGTAATAACAGCTTTTTCTACTTTATCACCCAGATGTGCTTCAGCATCCTGTTTGATCTTCTGAAGAATAAAGGCGGAAATATCCTGGGGAGTAAATGAGTTACCTCTTATAGTTACCTTATAATCAGTCCCGATTTTTCGCTTGATGGCCATAACAGTACCATCAGGATTTGTTACTGCCTGTCTTCGTGCAGGTTCTCCCACTAATCTCTGTCCGTCTTCAGTAAAGGCCACTACAGACGGGAATGCTTTACCACCTATACTTGCACCCTCGGCGCTGGGTATGATAGCAGGTCGACCTCCTATCAGTGCAGCAGCCGCAGAATTACTTGTACCCAGATCAATTCCAATTATTTTTCCCATTTATTACTCACCTTTTATTATTATTAATATTATTATCACTATTTGTTGATACTTTTACTTTTGCATATCGTAATACTTTTTTCTTGATCATATATCCACGCTGGAACTCTTCTATCACAGTATTATTAGGAACCTCATCCGATGGACTTTTCATCATTGCCTCGTGATAGTGTGGGTCGAACTTTTTGCCAATGGCTTCAATCGGCTCAAGACCTCCTGATCCAAGGATATCTTCTAACGAGGAGTAAACCATCTCCATTCCTTTAATTATTGATTCCGGATCTTTGGAATCTCTTGCACTGTCAATTCCGCGTTCCAGATTTTCCATTACATCGATCAGTTCTGTTATTAGGCCAGCATGGGCATAATCAATTAATTCTTTTTTTTGTCTATCTACAATTTTTTTATAATTATCAAACTCTGCCTGAAGTCGTTGAAGATGATCCAGGTATTCCAATTGGAGTTTTTTTGATTCTTCAAGTTCACATACCAGTTCTTCTACTGATAATTTATCAATTTCAATCTCGTCTGTCTTGACCTCATTGATATCATCAATCTCTTCTTTATCTTCAGTATCTTCAACTATATCATTCATAGATAGGTCTACCCCACAATCATTCTTTGTTTCCTTATCATACTCATGTATGTTGAATACGCTTTCTTATAGTATATCAAGTATAACTTGATATACTCAATTAAATCCGACCGAAGGGAGGATTTTGTTCTCTTGACTCTATTCATCATCATCGAGATCAGGTGCTGTAATTCCGTCATAGCTGGCTACTTGATGTTCTGGTTTTACATCCATTAAGCCAGTATATTTCGATTCAAATACATCATCTACTCTCAGGATCATTGCAGCAGCATCCGTAGCTGATTGAATTGATTGTATTTTTACTTTCAATGGCTCCACAACATTGGTATGCTTCATATCCATGACCTTACCGGTCAGTACATTAATACCTACGGTCTTGTTGCCTTTTTTATGTTCAGACCTGATCCGGACAAGGATATCAACCGGGTCAAGTCCCGCATTCTCAATAAGACTTCTAGGAACCCCTTCAACAGCTTCTGCAAATGCTGTTACTGCTAGTTGTTCTCGACCACTAAGAGTGGAAGCATACTCATTTAATTTCATAGACACCTCTATTTCAGGTGCCCCACCACCATACATTATTTTTCCTTCATCCAGTACTACTTTTACTACATATAGGGCATCATTGATAGCCCTTTCCACTTCATCAGTAATAAAATCAGCACCGCTATGGATCATTATGGTCACAGCTTTAGGATTATGACATCCTTCGAAATATATCATCTTATAATTACCAAGTCCTCTCTCTTCCACCACATCAGCCAAACCCAGGTCTTCAGGTGAAAAATCCATGGCAGTGGATCTTATCACAGCACCAGTAGCTTTCACGATCTTCTTGATTTCATCTTCTTTTGCACGTCTTATGGCAATAATATTCTTTGCAGCAAGATAATGGAGAGATATATCATCAATACCTTTCTCAGTGATCACTACATTGGCTCCGGCTTTGATCAGCCCATCCACTTGATCTTTTACTGTCTGGTATTCCTCATGGTATGCTTCTTCCAACTGGTCCGGATCGGATATTTTTATCTTGGCATCAGTACTTGTCCTCTGTACCTGTATACCTACATCCAACACTGCTATTTTAGCATTATCAATACGTTTAGGCATGTTGCTTTGAGCCCTTGCCTTATCAATTACGATCCCCCTTATGAGGTTAGTATCCTTGATCGAACCTCCTCTTTGGTGCAGGACCTGGATATTATGTTCAATATCGGTCTGACCCTCTTGAAATATACTGCGAATGGCCTCCACACACATATCACCCAGATCATCCAGTGCCATCTCACTACCTTTACCTGATAGTGCTGTTAATGCTATCTTCCTCAAAATATCACTATCATCCTTAGTGACCGGAACAGCGGCTGATTGTAGTATTTCCTGTGCTTTTTTTGAAGCTATTTTATAACCATTCACAATTATTGTGGGATGTATATTCATTTCAATCAGTTTTTGGGCACGGGCAAGGAGTTCACCTCCAAGTACTACTGCACTGGTAGTACCATCTCCCACTTCCTGGTCCTGGGTCTTTGATATCTCTATCATCATAATGGCTGCCGGATGCTGGACATCGATCAGCTCAAGGATATGTGCACCATCATTGGTTACTGTTATATCACCCACAGCATTTACTAACATTTTGTCCATGCCTTTAGGACCTAGTGTGGTTTTTACTGCCTCTGCAACTGCTCTGGCTGCTGTAATATTCATTGATTGTGCATCTCGACCTGTTGTCCTGGTTTTATCAGGATCTATAATTATTATTGGTTGACTGCCTGCTCCTGCCATCTGATTTATTCCTCCGGATTAAAATATTGTAATAGTTTTTTTATTATAATAAGAACACTTCTAAGTGTTTGTACTTCTATATAAGAATAACGGCATATATAATGTATTATCCACGGGGAGCAGGGGCGCAAGTAAGACCTCGGATTTCTAATCAGAGGATGTGCAAGCCCCTCACAATTGGAACGTTTACCCGACAAGGTATTTAAGCAACTTTGCTGCTTTCTCACCCGAGTGTTCATCCCTCACTACATCAGCAACTTCAACAACAGCTTCAAGATGCCTTACACTCATTTCAAGATACTCCAATAGATCGGACGGATAGGCAAAAACCCCATATCGTGCAGTTAAAGCATCGATCATCCTCCCGGGTGATAATCCTTCATACCTTAGATCAAATAGCCTTTTTGAGAATTTCTTCTCCGGACATCCGCAGTATGGAGTATCCTTGCATTTGCAACTCAGGAATTCTGCGGCAAAGTTTACTAATTTTAATCTGGTAGTATTATCCAGTCTTGCAAGACTTTCTCCTGATAAGGCCATCTCCATTGCTGCACCCTGGAAGACCCTGGAAGGAAGGCGGACATTCAGGCTTGCAGCTATTCGATCAACTCCTGCAAAGAATGCCTTGTCAAATACTTCCAGTAAGACCAGTATATCTACAGGTTCTTTTTTTGAGCATATCCCATCCTTTATAATGTCCATTTGTTGCGGATTCAAGAAATGTGTGAGCATTATGCGCCCCATCCTGGTAAGCCATATTTTATTATTATTTTTTTTCACATATCCCATGTCATGCAACCGATGTAGTAAAGAGCCCACATCTTCTCCTCCAAGTCTTAATGATTCGACAGTTCCAAGGATATGTCTATCATTCCATAAGGCGCAAGATGCAAGAACCTGTTCAATTCCGGACTCATCATCTGACTTGATAGTAATTGGAGGGACTTTGCTACGTAGCAGCCTGAACGCTACATGATCTTCGCTTTCTCCATGCTGGATCTTCTTATCCGGTTCTGCAATAAGTACAACTATTCCCCGGTCATGATAGTCAGGTCTTCCGGCCCGGCCCTGCATTTGCAGAAACTCCCCCTGGGTTATCCATTCTATACCCATAGCAAGTGTCTCAAATATTACCTGGGATGCCGGGAAATCCACGCCAGCTGCTAATGCTGCTGTAGTAACTATGACCGGAACCCTCCCTCTTGCAAAATCCTCTTCGATCTTCCTGCGCTGCTTATAGGGCAGACCTGCATGGTAAGCTGCCGCAGGGATCTTAAGAGATTCTGATATTTTATGACAGTTACGTCTGGAATTAGTAAATACTATGGTCTGCCCTCTGAAATCTTTTGACGATTTTTTGTTATATTCTTCTTTAGCAAGAAGTTCAATTAGTCTTAGTTTCTCAGATGGTCCGCCGAATATCAGATGACGTTCAAGGGGTACTGGTCGTTCTTCATATTCTACCAGTACTGCTCCCAGACCATCTCCCAGCCATTTCGGATTTCCTACTGTTGCTGACAGATAGATGAACTGGCATTTCGGAAATAAAAACCTTAACCTGCTGATCAGGCCATCCAGTCTGGGTCCTCGATCATGGTCTTCTATCATATGCACTTCATCTATTACTATTGTGCCAACCTTTCCAAGCTTGCGTATATCGCCCAAACGCATTAAATGATCCAGTCCTTCGTATGTGCCCACTATAATATCAGAGTTAAGGGATGTACGCATCCTGACATGTTTTCCCTTTTTAATACGTCCCTTTCCTACTCTTATTGCAGTGGTAAGTCCAAGCTTACTATATTTATTTGTGAACTGATCATATTTCTGGTTGGCAAGTGCAACAAGAGGAACCATAAACAGCATCTTTCCTCTATTTTGCAGGATATTTTCAATACCACAGATCTCACCGACCAAGGTCTTACCGGTAGCTGTTGCTGATACCACTAGCTGGTTCGTACCTTCCAATAGTCCTGAGCCAATTGAAATGGACTGGATAGGTAGTAAGGATTTTGGTAAGATCTTTTTAAATCTACGATTAATATTCAGATCCTTTACTTCGGTTAAATTAAATGATTGACTTGCTTGAACACGATCAAACAGGGTCAGTTCACGATCCATTTTCTCAGGATCAAGTAACATCAAAATTCGATCCATATCCCTGGTCTTAAGCAGTTGATTGAACAGTCTTTCAACTCCTTCTTCGGCCAGTTTCTTATGGCTCAATGTTATTTCTCTATGTAGTTCCGATAGTCCGCAGTTATCGCAAATGAACTCATGTTTATACCTGATGGAACCAGGATCTACAGGAGAGAATCTTCCTTCATTTGCGCATATACGACAAACATCTATATGTTCAAAAGTTAATTGATAGCCTTCCAGCATCATCAGGATATCTCTTTGGGATGCCTCATCACCATATCGGGTAACAAATATGGAATCAGCTATTCTAAGCAGGTCTATAGCCTCGACAGGAGAACGAACATCTTCGGCTTTTTCGTCAATTATCCTGAACTTGAATGGCCTGGGACCTTTTGAGGTATGCTGTAATATCAGGATACCTTTGAATATTGCAGTATTATTACCGTTTTTGAAAGGTAATAATACATTATTTGTTCGGGCCGGGTTGATAAGTACAATTAATGACATTTATTATTTATCATTCTCAGCACCACTATATTCGATCCTCTGACCTTTCACTACTAAATTATTGGAACGCCTTGCTATACCTCTTAAATGCAGCGGACTGGTCCCAATAGCCCTGGATAAACCCGTCATAGACTGGTTACCATCGATAACTTCTTTCTCGATCTGTTCTATTATATCTCTATATTCATTATCATTTCCAAAAGTGATCTCGATCAAATCCGATAGATCTTCAATGGAACACTGGAAGTTCACCTGTATTTTGGAATATGAAGTGTGATACTCCTTTTCAGGTGTTTTCCCGGCTTCCGGCATCCTCCATTTACTTTCAATCAAACCACTTTTTTTCAAAATATTCAGGCTATCTTCAATATCAAAATCAAGATTTTCCTTCAGTTCCTTTTCAGTGAACCAATCTATAAGGAGATAATCAAAAACCTTTTTATGGGTCTGTGAACCAAATGTTCGTAGAAGCGGAACAAGATCTGACGGATCATTTATGATACGAGTGCGTTTACCCATTTACTTTTACCTCTAGCTTAATCTTCTAGGTCATCTGTTAAGAGCTTGATTTGATTGTAGTTGTTTTAGCAAATTAAATATCATAAAAGGGTGGCCGGATATTGATGGAACAATCTGGTTTAGCCTCTATATGAATTTATTTGTTTTGTTGACTAATTAAAAATACTCTCTTGGTGGATGGCGTGTAGAATGTGAAGTATATAGGTTAGTAAAGTATTTAAGTCTTACGAAAATTTTTAAAACTGATAATCATCATCACTATCATCATTATTTATTGGGATGTGATATTTTCAGAGACATTGTATCTCCTTTAAATTGAATGGTAACTGGGGCACTTATGAAAAGCAGTAATGGCTGCGAACGTGACTGCACTTAAACAGCGGCAGGGTGGCATCCAACCTTGTGGATTCGAGCGAATTTGGAACGGCAGATAAACGCGGATACGCTACCTAAATATCTGCGTTTATTACCCACCCGGAAACCGAGAAAAATATATTGCATTGACAATCGTCTTCGAAATGCAGCGTCTTTCAAATTCTTATCTGATGAAGGTAAACTTGCAGAAAATAGCACTTTAGTTGAACTTAAAAGAAGAAATCTTGATGCATATTACTGGAAAGATCGCAAAGAAGTAGATTTTATTGTAAGGAACAGGGACAATACCCTAACTGGAATTAATGTCACTTCAAAAAGCATGGTATTTTGACAGGCTCGTTCTGGTGATTGCCAACTTTTAGTGAGACATCCCACATGAATTAGTGAAAAGCCTAAAACTTTATCTAAAAATCATCCAGATCAAAAATTATAAACCCTCTCTCACGCAAAGCAGCCTTCTCGTAAATCGATTTTGCAATCAATCCGAAATGTTCCATTCGCACATCATTGTTCCAATCGACAAACTTAGATTTTTCATGTAAATCATTAAGTATGTTCTCAGCCTGCCTCAAACTCAAATCTTTCCATTTACACTCGATAAAAAGTATATCTTTTGAATCAGAATTCAAGGCAACAATGTCTATTTCATAAGTATTTTGTCCTTTTGGAGCATTTTTTATCTTGCCCCACTGCCGCCCAACCGTGTGATATTCAAAAGGGATCTTATTTTTATTGATTAGAAATTCGCGGGAAATGATCTCAAACCGTTTACCAATATGGTTGTTAATACTTCTTTTTGTCTTTTCTATAAAAACCGGATTTCTTCTTTTATAGTCTGAAATGTTCTTATAGAAGAAACGGAACCAAAAATCCATGAGCGGATGGTCTATGTACAATAATTTTTTATTGCCTATAACCTGTTCTTCATATTTTAGAATATTAAAATGATGCACAAGTTCATAGGTCTGGCGTGTCAGGTCAGTTTCCTTTTTTCTTAAGAATGATGCTATTTCACTGATCCTTGTACATCCGCTTGCAACGGCTGTGAGGATATCATAATATACGCCACTTCTTTTCCCGAATTCCAAAGATAATATTGACATGATCTCATCCTCAAAAATTGCATTTTCCACAAAGAAAAATCGATCAATTATATTTTCAAAAGACACAACCTTTAAATTTTCATCCTCAACAGCAATATAATACCGTGGATATCCCCCTGCAACCGCATAGATCTTTATGATATCTATAAGTTCTGTAATATCAAGTTCCCCACACATATCAATTATATTTTCAAAAGACATAGGTTTTAGATGCATCTGCCTCTTTATTCTGCCATAAAGCGGCTGTTTTAAATCTAAAAACAATTTTTTTATAAGTCCAGTAGTAGAACCTGTAAAAAAGAGAAGAAGACCTTTTTTATCCTCATTCAGATCAATATATTTCTGCAAAGTTCCAAATACAGATTTATCTACATAGAAAAAATTCTGAAACTCATCAAAAGCAACAATGCCTTCATACCTTTCAAACAAGACCTTAAAAAAATCATCCCAACTGTTCAATTTTTCAAGTTCATTGATGATGTTTGCATTTTTGAGATAAAACTCATATTCATCCAATAGACTTAGGCTTGTTTTGTCCTTGTTCACGAAAAAATACATATCAGTATCTTTCATAAATTCAAGCATCATTCTTGTTTTACCGACACGCCTTAAACCCCAGATTGCTATCGAAAATAATTTTCTTTTTGACAATGACCGAGTATCTTTAAGAATATCAATTTCTTTTTTGCGGTTTACAAATTTCATATGTATTCAGTTACTGAATAATTCAGTTACTGAATTATATAAACATTTCGGTTTTTACAATCAAATTAGTGATCCGGATATAAGTGTAGCTTGGAATTGTATTATAAGACATGTGTCAATT
>JAIOQW010000339.1 GCA_021108405.1 Methanosarcinales archaeon | reverse complement strand
CAATAGGCATCAAAAACAAAAAAAAATAATTTACCATTAGATTTGAAGTGGATACTGTCAATTTAGTAAATACGAAGTATTTTCGATTCAAGTTACACTTGATATATTATAAAAAAGTATTTAACAGGATAGACCGAAACTTCTTTAATCAATTATTAACAATTATCTTACTAACATTATTTAAGATTTAAAATCCCGGAGTAGGAGGGCAATACAAAATATGAATCTTGCAGAACATCTAAAGAAAAAATCTACAGAAGAAAAGATCACAGAACTTATCATGCTTTTTAGCGAACAGGCCAGTGTGATCAGAGACGAATTCGTAACCAGTCGAGGAGCAGCCGACACAAAAAATGTATACGGCGAGACCCAGATGGCACTTGATAAAAAGGCAGATGAGATACTGATCGATGCATTAAAAAAATCAGGGCTTGTCAGATGGATAGCTACTGAAGAACAACCTGATATTATAGAAGTGGAAGGTGCAAAAAATCAATTCGGAATAACTATAGATCCGCTCGACGGATCATCACTGATCGATGTTAACCTGGCAGTTGGTACGATTGTAGGGATATATCCCGGACATGTATTAGAACCAGGTAATACTATGCCTGGTGCATTGTACATTCTGTACGGCCCCTTAACCACACTTACTTATACTACTGGCAACGGTGTTCATGAGTTTTACCTGGATAAGGACGGCGTGTTTAAATTAATGGAAGAAGACCTGACCATCCCGGACGGTAAGCTATATGCACCCGGGGCACTGCGTAGAGACTACATGCCATATCATAAGAAGTTTATAGAACAACTGGAATCTGAAGGATATAAATTACGGTTTTCAGGATCCTTTGTAGCAGACGTTCACCAGATACTACACAAAGGAGGATTATTCACCTATCCTGCCTTTAAGGGTAAAGAAACTGGAAAATTAAGGCATCTCTTCGAAGGTACACCGATGGGTAAGATGGTCTTTGAAGCCGGAGGTGCGGTATCCAATGGAAAGGGCAACCTGCTGGATGTCAAACCTGCATCGGTAGATGAACGAACGCCTATTTATATAGGTGGGAAAAAAGAGATAGCACTCATTGAGTCATACGTAAAAAGATAAAGTACATACTATGCGTTTACTGGTAGAGGACATTAAACAAATTGGACATATCATAGCTGCACGGTATTTCAGTGACCAGGGATGGAGATTTACTGACCTGAAACAATCAAAAAATAAGATCATTGAGGCATATGAAACGGTAAATGAGCAGTACTCCAAATATCCTTACATGAGCAAGGACTGGTATGTAGAGAATTCAGTACAGAAAGAGTATCTTCTAACAGCCAGATGGGAGAATTTAGATGTACTGGCTCATTTTTTACAAACCTGGCCCGATCAATTTGATTTTTTTCTTAAGATCAATGCTCAGACCTCTATGTGTATTGTCAATATCCCACAGTCAGTTCTGACCAAAGAGCAGGAGAATGCCATTGAAGAAGCCAGGAAAATAGGATATAATGTATATATATTCAAGGCACTTGTACCTGATAATATGGACTTTGAATTAGAAGAGGTTATGGGAGGTATATCGGGGAGAGGAGTTTTCAAATAGGATTTGTCAGCCGTTTCACATCATACTTAAGATATTCAAAGAAGGTATGATCTATGATCACATAATTACCAGGACAGATATCATCAACTAATCCATACCAGTAAACTACCATACCTGTACCGAACAGTTCCTCATAGAACCTGAACTGCTTTTCATGGTACCTGTTATGTTCCGTCTCATCAGCAAACACAGCCTTACTTTCTACCCACTTTACCTGGTCACCATTAATTGTAAGGGGTTCATGGAGGAGGAAGTCAGGGGTTTTAGTATTTGGAGCTTTACTCATCTGGGATTCTGTAATGAAGTCGATGTCGCAGTCTTTTAACCACTTATAAATGATATCTTCACCCATTTTACCAAGCATACTCTGCTTAGCATGAGCCTTCGGAGAGTAATGAAGATCATCATCCATAGCCTGCAATACCTCATCCCTCAACCGCAGGTCCCGGAGTATATACGGGTTTTTAATAATAGTCTTGCTTTTATATCCCATTTCCTTAAGTATGACAGATGCAATAAGGACCCCTGGAAAATTGTGCTTTTGTGCAATCTCAAGTAGAGTATCTCCTCTTCTCCATGAATTTAGCATTTTTGGTGCCCTTCTTACCATCTGATAGTGATATTTCTTAACTGCCTGTACAGTCTTTTGATGGAAAATATTTGATAGAATACCTGTTCCTATCGAGAATTCCTGTGATAATCTGTTGATATCCTCAATCGAATTCAATTGTTGGTATATCTGTTGATAGGTTTTTTTATCCATGGTCTTGTTCAACTGTTCCTATATTCCGGTCTTATACCGTAATATTGCTGCAATTCCACCAAAAGCGTTCAATAACTGGGCACCTTCTTCAAAATCAGTGGAAATGAATTCTATCTGAGTCCCCATCTGGTCGCCTATGGTGGATAATTCATCAATAATATCTACTGATTCGGTTACTTTTATATTGCCTTCGCATTTCCTGCATTTGGGTAATTCAAGATCTTTATCACCAGCTCGTTTTGTCCTTGTCAGTGCATCTATAAAATTACATTGAGTACATTGTACAGTCATTCTCACCCGTCGCAGATCCTCAGACAGTAAAAGTACTTCCACAGCCCCCATCTTCAGGTTATCTCTAACTTCTTCCTCTCCATATGATCCTCGCCCGCTGTCATTGACCAGTTCTTTTAAAAACTTTTCAATGACCTTTTTTTCTTTGATCACATCCAGATTCATCAGGGCATCGGAAGCATTGTCCACCAGTTCATATAGTCCGCTTTCATCAGTATATGATGTATCGAACAGTCCCAGTTTTTTCTTTTCGAGTTCATGATGCAGGTATTCCCCGTCATCGAACTCTTCTTTAGTAGGTGACGGACCTCCTATTAGCACAGCTTCAAAGTCCTTGGCATCAACAGTCATGAATACCTTACTGGCAGCATCACCTATGCGTTTATAAAATTCATGGATCGCTATCAGACGGAGCTGCTGGAAACGGTGTGCACTCTGACCTCCTTTTCTCTGTTTGCCAGGTACGTTAGATGTAAGATGGTTTGATAATTCGATTCTTTTTCCTTTAAGCAATCCGACAGTGGCTTCCCTGCGGTCAAGTACCAGCAATCCATAGGTCATTTTATCTGCCAGCATATCTTCGAGTGGGTTAAGATAAAAGGCCGAATCGCAGTGATATTTATATGAAACAAAAGGCTCGGCAGGTTCGACAGTAAAACTCTGCAGGTCTGTCTTGTTGCTTCCGACATCTATTGCACCTGTAAAAAGCACAATACCATTTTGGGGTGATCGTGGTATATACCGTAATCTTGACATCAGGCTTTCCAGTGCACTTTGTACATTCGTCCTGGTGATCTTCGATTTGATATTAGCAGCCTGCCCATGTTCATCTCTTAACTGGGCTACTACATCGGATATCTGCTTATCATGCGGGATGTATATGGATATAAGTTCTGTACCTCTACCTTTTTTTGATCGCAGCTCTTCAAGTTGTCGTCTAAATTCATAACGTCTGTGAGCTTCTGATTCTGTCATTAGTTTTAATCTCCGAATGAATTCTATAAATATAAGCCATTATCTATATAGGTTTTTATAAAACAAAATCCTCACTTCGGTCGGATTTTCTATAGAAAATATTAAATCCATATCTGTTGTTACTTAATAATACGGAGAAACAAATTATGAAAAAAGCTATTATTGAAACAAAAAAAGGCAATATAGTACTCGAGCTGTTCGACAATGATGCACCGAATACAGTAGAAAATTTTGTGAAACTTATAGACCAGGGATTCTACAACGGACTTACATTTCACAGGGTTATCCCCAATTTTATGATCCAGGGCGGATGTCCGAAAGGTAATGGTACGGGCGGACCCGGTTATAAAATCAAGTGTGAGATAAACCCACGTAAACACACAAAAGGCGCACTTTCTATGGCCCATGCAGGAAAAAATACCGGAGGCAGCCAGTTCTTCATCACACATTCACCTCAGCCACATCTTGATGGAGTACATACGGTTTTTGGTCAGGTGACAGAGGGAATGGAAGTAGTAAACAAGATCAAAAATAATGATGTGATGACGAAAGTCACAGTTGTTAATGAATAATAACAAATGGTTTAAAGAAAAATACATAGAGCAGATTAATGTTCAAAACGGTAAAGGTATTTATTCCCTTATATTGGAATTAAAAGAAGATACGGATATTACCGTCGGTGCATTAGGACTTATTACTTTCCCGGGCGGATATTATTCATATACCGGTTCGGCCAGAGGAACAGGTGGATTTAGCAGAGTTAAACGCCACCTAAAAATAGCATCAGGACAAAATAATACCAGACGCTGGCATATAGATTATCTGCTGCCCTTCACACATCCATTAACGGTAATATTAACATGTACTAACCAGGACCTGGAATGTGCTATTGCAAGTACTATTGCCTCCCGTACCCGAACAATAATAGGTTTTGGTTGTTCTGATTGTAAATGTAGTGGTCATCTCCACTGGAATGAAAAAATTGAACAACTGATTGGTATTGTAACAGAGGCACATAATAAGAACAAAATCCTCCCTTCGGTCGGATTTTCTTGAGTATATTATCTTACAGATTATATACTATCAAAAGAATTCTGGTTTCCACTACAAACTTAAGGGTAATTAACACCTCTTTAAAGCTGAATCCGCGCAAATTGCATCTTAAATTAATCTGTATGAATCATTGTTTTATCTACCACAGAGGACACTTTAGAAGAAATTCTCAGTGAGCTTAAGTGTTCTTCGTGGTTATAATTTGTGTACTATAATTAGTTAACCCGTTTAAAAATGAACAAACAGATAGACATATTTAAATAATATGCCAGTATATCATATGTTAAAGGGAGTGGGATTTTATCTTATCTCTACATAAGACTTTCATTACTATGCAGAGATGAGTACTTCCCAAATTTTAGTATCTGGTATTCATCAAAGGTTCCTGGCTTTTGGCAAATGACCATATATATATGACTGACGTGAATTTGAAATAATACTACTATTGTGATTTAATTCCGAATTCATATCGATAATTTTTCCGACAATAAAACCTTTACTGTACACATAATCAGTACACTGCACTTTTTATAGTATATCAAGTATAACTTGAATCGAAAATACTTTATATTTTCTAATCTTCAGCTTCTTCGAAGCTTCAGTATCGAAAATGCCCACCCAGTTCACATTTTCTAATCCTCCGTTCCTTTTAAATTGTCAGACGAAGATTCTGCAAATCTTCTAATCCTCCATTCCTCCGGAATATCGGTCAAGAAAATCCGAGCGTTAGCGAGGATTTTGTTCTTAGTATCCACTTTAAAAAGTATGGTATTTTGATATTTATAATCAGTTATGGGATTTACACAGATTTCTCAAAAGGCAATATTTCATTAAAATTTCTGGTAAACTATCATGATTCTTAAAGAAGTAGTAATTACCCTTAGATTTGAAATGGATACTGTTCTTATCATTATCAGAGTATTATTATTGGCTAATTAGTTTCATGATGTTATATTAGCCAACTCGTTCAGAAATGAACAAACAGATAGACATATTTAAATAGTATGCTTGTATATCATATACTAAAGGGAGTGGGATTTTATCTCATCTCTACAAGACTTTCATTACTATGCAGAGATGAGTACTTCCCAAATTTTAGCATCCGGTATTATTCAAAAAATCCTGGTTTTCGGCAAATGACCATATCTGTGATAGACGTGATTTTGAAATATTACCACTGTTGTGGTCTAATTCTGAATTCATTTCGTTGATTTTTCCGATAATAAAACCTTTGCTGAACACAAAATCACCACACTGCAGTTTTTTATTATCATCATCAGAGTAGTATGATCGGCTAATTAGTTTCATGGTGATCTACCTCAATTAGTGGTATTTCTATCTGTTCTATATAGTAGCTTTTCCTTACGTCGATTATCTCGATGGCTGGGAATTCAGTGTAGTTGTTCATTGTAGCATCTCCAATTATTTAAGCTTGACTATTTACAGGCTTGTTTGATACCATATATTATAATTGGTATTTAAAGTTTTCGATTTATCGCACAGTTTTATAATATAATGTGCCTTTTTTTGACAGTACGGTCCTATAATTAATTATGGAAAAAATTATATTCACTTCAAATCTAATGATAATAAGACAAAATCCTCGCTAACGCTCGGATTTTCTTGACTGAGGCTCTTAAAAGAGCCGAAGGTTAGAAGATTCGTAGAATCTTCGTCTGACATTTTAAAAGGAACGGAGAATTAAAAAAAATGAACTGGTGGGCATTTTCGATACTGAAGCTTCGAAGAAGCTGAAGATTAGAAAATACAAATATTTTCGATACTGAAGCTTCGAAGAAGCTGAAGATTAGAAAATACAAGTATTTTCGATTCAAGTTGTACGTGATATACTATACAAAATATTAGACGACGAATAAATAAGAGCGAGTAATCGCTCTTGACACGACATTAGCTCATTTATGAGGGGGTGTTTTATTCTCATTTTGATATATGCCGCTATAGCCTTCACTGTCCTGGCTTGTAAGTGTAAAGAAGATCAACTGTACGATCCTGGCATTTTGTTTTATTTTAAAACCCTGTGGATTATGGACTATTAGCAGGCTTTCACTGCGTCCGCTGTATCCTGCATCCCATACTGCTGTCTCAAGTGTTACACCGCATCGAAGGAGGCTGGACCTGGCTCTGGCAATGGCTGCTATTCCCAGAGGTATATTCGTAATTTCATTATAGATTATCTTGTAGATACCGGGTTCAAGTTTCAGCCAGCCGTCAGGTTGGAATTCAAGCTGACTGGTACCGGGAAGCTGTCGTTCGTTATTATCAAAGGCAATGGAGCCTGTACCTTGTAGTGTATGGACACTCTGTAGTGTCATCTCTATACCATTCGGTTGTGTCTGTATCGTGCTATCGATCATTTGTTCGACTAATGGTGTGGCATTGTTCAGTTGTTCTATAAGTTGTGGTTTTGAAAGCATGGCCATATATGGTACCTCGTGTGTTATTGTATTGTGCATTTATATTAATTCACCGAATGGTTATACAGGTCGTAAGGATTAAGTTTAGTCTGTTAGTTATATAGGTTGAATACAGGAGAGCTATTATGTCTTTTACTGATAAGGAGAAACTGCGATCAATAATTCAAGAAAAGGGACTGATCACTGGCAATAGTAATACTTTTGAGCTGGCATCGGGAGATAAAAGTAATTTTTTCTTTGATATGAAAATCGTGTCAATGGACCCGGAAGGCTCTGAGTTGATGGCAAATGCTATACTTGATACTATACAGCAGCAAGATTATGAATATATCGGGGGATTGGAATCGGGTTCGATTCCTATTGCATCAGTAGTTGCTAATAAGAGTTTAGGAACTAAAAAACCGATACCTGCTTTTTTTGTGAGAAAAACCTCTAAAGAAAGAGGAACAAATAAAGTTATTGAAGGGAATTTGACAGGGAATTCCAGAGTGATTGTGGTTGAGGATGTTACTACTAAGGGCGAATCTGTTTTGGTTGCAGTTAAAGCATTACGTGAGCTGGGGTGTAAGGTTGATAGGGTTATAACAATTGTGGATAGACTCTCGGGTGCCAGTGAATTGCTGGCCGGGGAGGGTATTGAGCTTGTTTCGATATTTACTAAAGACGATTTCTCTGACTGTATTTAATTTAATATATGAACAAAATCCTCGCTTGCGCTCGGATTTTCTTGACTGAGGCTCTTAAAAGAGCCGAAGATTAGAAGATTCGTAGAATCTTCGCTTGAAGCTTCGAAGAAGTTGAAGATTAGAAAATACAAAGTATTTTCGATTCAAGTTATACTTGATATACTATAAAAAAAGGAGATGATGGGCATTTTTTAAGGGAGGAGGTTTTATGGGGGTTTATATGGTGGGGGGAAAGGATATAGATTTAATGCCCATCTGTATAATAACTTATACTCACTAATACTATAAATAGTTACCTCATAATTGTAATGATGATGATGGGATTGTTCAAGTACAAGTATCTCCTTTGAATTGAATGGTAACTGGAGCACTTGTAAAACAGGTGAATTCGATGAGTACTTTTATCTGTTGAGAGACATAGACCGCATGCCGGTTGATGAACTATGCTGGTCGCTTCAACGAACTTTCGTTCCTCATCCCAGGCAATTGATACATCTCTGCATCGGAAGACTTGCAACAACAAGAAATTAAAGAATTCTTATTTTACCTTTTGGGTGTGTTGCCCAAAAATACCCAGGTGGGAATTTTCAATTAGTAAAATAGATAACCAAAAAATATAAGTAAAATTTACACTATGAAATATTTGGGAAAAATTATGTCAAATACTGTTAAGTCACTAGTTATCATATTAATGTTTCTTGCAGGATTTTCAATTGGATTATTTATTGGGGTATTCTTAGTATCTGACATATCGTCCGATAAAATGTTATTGTTGTTTTCAGTTACACTGGCTGGTTCATTCGGAGGTTTATTGTATGCCTTACGTGATAATAGTCAAAAATATCTAGTGCTCCCACAAATTGATTCCAATAATTTTTCTTTAGGTCTACTGGCCGATTGCGCATATGGTCTGGCAGGAGCTTATGTGATATTCTTAATCGTACCGGGAACTTTTAATTTTGAAACTGGGGAAGAAATAATTAAAGTCTTGGGTATATCGATAGTAGGTGGTTATGGAGGACGTATCGTAGTTGAACGGGTTCTGAGTGAATTCCTGCAGAAACGTTTGGAAGAAGCAGAAAAGAAGATCGATATCATCGAAACCCAGACTCAACGTGATGCAAAAGCATTGGAACTATTATCTCTTCAATTTGATAGTGAAGTTCCAGCAGTTTCTGACGAAGAACTCAAAGAAGCTATAAAATGTGCTTCCAATATCACAAGAACAAATATCTTTATGGAAACCCAAAAAGTGCGGCATAATAATTGGAATAAAAACAAACTATTGATGGAAAAGACTATTCCGGTATTTGAGGCTTTGATAGAAAGTGATACCGAAAATAAATTTCATCGCAATTATGGTCAGCTGGGCTATGCACTTAGGGATAAAGAAAATCCAGATTATAAAGGAGCACAAAAAGAATTCACCGAGGCTATTAGAATTCGAGATAGTCAAGGTCAGAAAGGATTCCTTTTTTATGAATTTAACCGGGCTATTTGCAATATTGAACTGGATGGTAATTACAAACAATGTAATTTTTCTCCCAAGGATGTTTGCGATAAGATCATGAAAGACCTTCGGGTTGTTGCCCAAGATTCCCATAAAAAGAAAATAATTGAATCCAATGATTCGATCAGAAAATGGCTGAATTGTAATAATCTTTCATTGTGACCTTACCGTAGTAAATAGGAAAAAAACAACACTTTTTGCTTCGTGATATAGTTAAAATGATGAGCAAGTTACAAATAGTTATTGAAATTATAGTTCTGCTTCTTGAAGTTAAATATTGGGTACAATCCTACAAAGGTACAAAACCGGCAATGAAAAAGTAACGGATATTCTAGAATTTTTTATAATTTTTTTGTAGCTAATGGTTTTTCATGCAGCTGTGGTCCTTTTGGATAATCGTTCTATAAATTACAAAGTTCAAAAAGAGGCGAAACAACGTGGAGTATGACGCTATTACTTGATATTTAATCATCAAGATTTTCTATAATTTTATCTTTTATAATGCCCAGGGGTGAAGCAATGGCATTTGTAAATTGGAAGTTACCATTCCGGTTATTATTAATAGATAATTGGGTAGGACTTGCTTCACTTTGAATTGCATTAACTTTAAAGGATCGAGTTATGTTATCGTAAATCAAATATGGTGCTCCGGATGATCCAAATCTAAAATATCCTTTAATCAAATACCTCTGGCCATCCATTATATAATCTCCATCAAATCTATCTCTAAATTTATCCCAATGATCCAATATTCCCTCAATTTGCACTTTATTTAATAATCTTCCAAGATTATCAATTGGAGCACTTTGAAGGCAAAAAAAGGGTTTATCAGATTCGTCGTATATTTCAAAATCAATTTCAACATAGGGTATTTTTTCAATTACGCTGGTGTTCGTGTTTATAATTTTATACAAAGCAATGTCTGCATTATAAAATGCTTCAACTAATTCCAATTCTATAATGAATGTGTGCCTGTTTAGCGTGGGTTCATGAAATTTATTATTTGAATTTATTTGGCTTGTTATGCTTGCATCATTATAGAATTGACCATCTCTAAATTGAATAATCAAAAATGGTTTACAAATATTTTTTTCATAAAAATTGATGTATCTAGTGTCAAAATTTATTGTTTTTAAAGTATTGATCAACTGTTGAAAATCCGTAGGATTACTAAAATTTAAATATCTTTTATTGGTTTGACTGTCTAATATATAGCATTGATTAAATAGTTGAGATTGGCTTTCATCCAAATGTCGAGCAATTTGATTTTGAAATATTTCTTCTGGGATTGATTTAATTAATTGTGCTTCAATTCTTAAATTATGAGCAACGCTCAGGACGAATCCGTTACTAATGTGAAAAGCACAGATATTATTTTCGAATTCCCTTCTCGTTGGATCATCGTTGTTATAAATAGACATAATCCGAAACAAAGGTGATTTTTGCTCATCAATTAAATCAAATTTTTCATCTCTCATGTTACTTTACTCCGGACTTATAGTCCAAGGCCCGTTTATGACCCTCATTAATCTATTATAATATAATATAATATAATATAATATATTTAAATATTCCTCACTTCTTGTAACAATATCCAAATTTACAAAAGAAGGGATAAAATCATTGTTTGACAAAAAGAACAAAATCCTCCCTTCGGTCGGATTTTCTTGAGTATATCAAGTTATACTTGATATACTATTAAAAACACTACTTTTAGAAATGTATTAGTTCACTTATATTGGCGGCTTGATTTAGATACGATTTATGAGATTTTACACCAGGATTTAGGTGTTTTAAAAGATTTTATTAATATCATAAAAAGATTATAATTAGTACATCAAATTGCCAAAGTGCCTAAATTAAAGCAATTAAATATGGTCAGCGAAGAATTTAAAGACGTTTTAGTAGAAAAAGGTCTGAAAATCAAAAAGCAGGGTAAAATGCATATTCGGATTATCTAAATCAAGTGCCTATAAGCAGGCTTTCTATTTAAAAATCATGTCAGTTACCCTTAGATTTAAAATGGATACGAAGGTGATAAAAGATGAGTGAATTAGTAAAATTAGAAACTAAAAACCCTGAGATCAAGCAAAAGAATTCAAATATACAAATGCGAAAGAGTAACCACCCCCAATCCATAAATACATCGATAGACCGCATACTGTTCCTTCAGAAGACAGTAGGCAACCAGGCCCTTTCGAGGTTAATAGAATCAAGAACACTGCAAGCTAAACTAAGGATAGGCCAACCCGAGGATATCTATGAGCAGGAGGCAGATCGAATGGCAGAGCGAGTAATGCATATGCCTGAGCCGCAGGTACAGCGGCAAGCAGAGGTAGAGGAAGAAGAGGAACTTGTACAGCCAAAACTTACAGCAAATGCAGAGTATTCCATTCAACGTCAGGTGGATGAGGAAGAAGAGAATGAGGAAGATCTCATCCAGACTAAACCGCTTGTTGATCAGATAACGCCATTAATCCAAAGACAGGTTGAAGAAGAGGAAGAAGAAGAGACCCTTCAGACTAAAAGGGATATGAACACAACCCCTGAAGTCACTAAAAATCTTACATCACAGATCCAGGCAATTCAATACGGCGGCCAGCCGCTGTCTAAATCCGAGCGTGCCTATTTCGAGCCGCGGTTTGGAGCTGATTTTAGCCAGGTGCGGCTGCATAGTGATGCGCAGGCGGCTGAATCTGCACGGGCACTGAATGCGAAGGCTTATACACTGGGACAGGATGTTGTGTTCGGGACAGGATTGAACGAAATAAATAAAAAGTAACAAAGTTGGAGATGAGAACATAGATTCAGAAGAAGTTTGGTTCTCTCACAGAGAGAATAAATATGAAGTAAAGAACGGCAGTTTTTCATGGTCAGACAAGAAAGAAATCTGGGACTGGGACCATTGCACTATCGGACTTGCGCGAACTCTCAAAAACGAATTGATAGCTGTGGTTCGAAGCAAAACCAACAAGAACAGCAGATACATGGGCAACAAGCCTGTTGAATTAAGGTTTATGCTAGGATTCGACATCAGCAGAGTATCAGAGCCAAGAATCGAATCATACACAGCACGAGAAAATCACCCGGACACAGAAAAAAGGGAGGGGCCGAAGGAAAGATGGGTGTTCCAGTCGGGTGATGATTACTGGATCTGGGAGTGGGCAAAAGAAAGAGAAGAGATCGGTTCTTCAAATATTTATAGGTTATACAAATTAATAACCGAAGAAATGCTGCATCCTTCAATAAAGAGCGATAACATATTCGATGTGGAATTGGAAAATTCTGCTGATACAATAATTCCAGTGATCTATCAACCTGCCGTCGACTCACTGGATAATTTTGTACGCGAGGTACATTGTGTGCCAAAGCCTGAAGAGGCAGATGGGTCTTATGAGATCGAAGTCTCTATAATCTTTAATAATGAGCAGCTTCGCAAACATACCTATGGAGGTATTTTAAATAAGATCTACGAGATATTCCGCCGATTATTCTACGGCAGGACACTTGATATTGAAACATTCAATATCATTATCAGGAAGGATATCATCAATAATACATTCATTTTCGAGAATATCTATAGCAACGAGCATCAATTAGAAGATGACTCCATCCACGGAGATCGACCACCTGCCCCTGAGCGCAGCATCAAGTACTACTTCATCAACCGCAATCATCCTGTTATATTTATTAACACGTCCAATCATGCAATGGCTGAGCATGACACAAATCACCGAATCTGGAAATGGGAGTATGTTCCCTGGATAAATATTGCACCTGTCAAACTTGGAAACAAGACTCGAAAAGATATAGAAAAGGAGTTTAAACCAATACTCAAGTTCTGGTGAAGACCCGTAAAACCGCTTAATCTGTATCCGCTTCAAATCTTATGGAAAACTAAATTTTTTTATTTTTAATGCTCACTA
>JAIOQW010000312.1 GCA_021108405.1 Methanosarcinales archaeon | reverse complement strand
TGCACCTTTTTCCTTATCCTGCTCAACTACATCCTTTACCTGTGTCAATATATCAAAGTCTTCAATAAAATGAGTTGATAATTCACCTTTTATAAAATGAGGATTTCTCAGCACAGCCTTATGGAATGAGATATTAGTGGTAATCCCTTCAATGATATATTCATATAATGCACGGCGCATCCTTTCTATGGATTCTTCCCTGTTCCTGCCCCATGAGATCAGCTTGGATACCATGGAGTCATAGAACGGGGATATAGTATAACCCGTATGCACACCACTATCTACCCGAATCCCTGGTCCGCCTGGTGATCTATAGTGGATGAGTTTTCCAGGAGATGGGATAAAATCATTCAGAGGATCTTCTGCATTGATCCTGCATTCCATTGCCCATCCGTTAATTCCTATTTCTTCCTGTTTCCAGTTCAATGGCTCACCTGATGCGATCTCTATCTGTTTTCTTACAATGTCCAGACCGCTAACAGCTTCTGTTATCGGGTGTTCCACTTGCAACCTGGTATTCATCTCAAGGAAATAGAAATCACCTTCCGAATAAAGAAACTCTACCGTACCTGCATTGGTATAATCTATTGCCTTTGCGGCCCTGATAGCTGCTGTCCCCATTTTTTCCCTTAAAGCAGGTGTCATAATAGGTGAAGGTGATTCTTCGATAAGTTTTTGGTGACGCCTCTGTATGGAGCATTCCCTTTCATTAATATGGACTGTGTTACCTGATCTATCAGCAATGATCTGGAATTCTATATGCCTGGGTTTTTCCAGGTATTTTTCCATAAAAATAGTCGGGTCTCCGAAGGATGATTGTGCTACTTTTTTGGTGGAATGGATAGCACTTATCAGTTCATCATTATTATTAGCGATCTTCATTCCAATTCCACCCCCTCCGGACGCAGCTTTTACAATAACCGGATATCCGATCTGCTCACTCATCTCAACAGCAGATCCGGGATCATCGATTTGCCCTGATATTCCCGGTATAACAGGCACTCCGGCTTTTTCCATGGTATTTTTAGCAGTTATTTTGCTGCCAGCAGCTTCAATGGATTTACTTGAAGGTCCTATAAAGACAATACCACATTGTTCGCATTGCCTGGCAAAATCAGGATTCTCAGCTAAAAAACCATATGCCGGATGGATGGCCTGTGCACCAGACTTTTGTGCTACTTCAAGGATCCGGTCGATCCTTAAGTAGCTCTGGCTGGCGGGGGGCAGACCTATTAAATAAGCTTCATCTGCATATTTGGTAAATAATGCGTTCTTGTCTGCTTCCGAATAAACAGCCACGGTCACAATATCCATTTCGCGGCATGCCCGCATTACCCTTATGGCTATTTCGCCCCTATTGGCTACCAGTATCTTTTGGAACAATACAGGCACCCCTAATTAACTACCATGATAATATCCCCGGCACTTATAGTATCACCTTCGGATACAAAGATATCCCTGACTATACCGCTATATGAAGAATGAATCTCATTTTCCATTTTCATAGCTTCTATTACAGCAACCAGGTCTCCTTCCTTTACCGGGTCACCTTTTTTGACCTTAAGCCCAAGTACCATTCCTTGCATACTGCTTTTAATTCCACCTTCAGTAGATCCGGATGGAGCCGGTCGTTTCTCTTCAATAGACATCTCACCAACAGGTTCAACTTCCACCTCGAAGACCTCATCATCGACAACCACTTTGAATTTGTTATATACTGGCTGATGTGTCGCATGCGACTGATCCATTTGGACCGGTATTAATTCTTCTTCCTTGTTTTCTCCATTAAGGAACATGGGAGCGATCTGGGGATACAGGGCATATGTCAGTATATCTTCTTCCTTTTTTACGATGCCAAGTTCTTTTGCCTGTATTGCGATGCTATCCAGTTCAGGTTCAAGCATATCAGCAGGACGACAGGTTATAGGCTTATCTTCTTCACCCAGTACTTTTTCTATTAACTCCTCACTGACAGGTCCCGGAGATCTGCCATACATGCCCTTGATATAATCCTTTACTTCTTTAGGTACTACTTTATATCGCTCGTCCATCAGGACATTCAATACTGCCTGTGTACCCACGATCTGGCTGGTAGGAGTGACAAGGGGTGGGTAACCCAGATCTGCTCTTACTTTTGGCATTTCATCCAGTACATCTTCAAATCTATCCAGGGCATTTTGTTCTTTTAACTGGGATACCAGATTGGAAAGCATACCTCCCGGGATCTGGTAGATCAGGACGCGGGTATCTATTTTCTCAGAGATCGGATCGAGGATACCCCTATATTTATCTTTTACTTCTTCAAAATATTCCTTGATCTCAATCAACAGGGGTAGATCCAGGCCGGTATTCCATTGGGTATTATTAAGACCGGCAACTACGGTCTCTGTGGGTGGCTGGGATGTCCCACCTGCAAAAGGCGAGAGGGCAGTATCCAGAATATCAACTCCTGCATTGCAGGCAGCCATATAGCTCATTAGTGCCATTCCACTTGTTGAGTGGGAGTGCAGGTTTATGGGTAGTCCTATCTCTTTTTTCAACGTTTTGATAAGTTCATATGCATTATGGGGTGTGATCAAGCCTGCCATATCTTTTATACAAATAGAATCGCATTCAAATGACGCAAGTTCCCTGGCAAACTCTATAAAACCATCAGTATTATGCACAGGACTGGTAGTATAGCTGATCGTGCCCTGGACATGTGCTCCTGTTTTTTTTGCTGCCTTGATGGATACTTCCATATTCCTAATATCGTTTACTGCATCAAATATCCTGAATATATCAACACCGTTTTGGGCGGCTTTTTCTACAAATTTTATAACTACATCATCAGAGTAATGCCTGTATCCTACCAGGTTTTGTCCCCGCAGGAGCATTTGGAGGGGGGTATCTTTTATTACCTGTTTCAGACCGGTTAGCCTTTCCCATGGGTCTTCATTCAAGAAACGGATGCAAGTATCAAAAGTGGCACCACCCCAGACCTCAAGAGAAAAAAAGCCTACCGAATCAAGCTTTTCGGCAATAGGAAGCATATCTCTTGTACGCATCCTGGTGGCTATGAGGGATTGGTGTCCATCTCTTAGTGTAGTATCTGTAATTTTTACTTGTGTCATCTTGATGTCCTGTTAATGATCTTATAGTATAAGATATTTGCATTATATATTTGCGATATATATTTATTGTATCAGGGAATGTAAAGAGATACTTTAAGCCCAGGTGGCCTAGTCGGTTAGGGCGCCAGACTCATAGGGAATTTATTAAGCGTCCTTAAGGTCTCCTGAGATATCTGGAGGTCACGGGTTCGGATCCCGTCCTGGGCATTTTTTTATCCGAAAATGCTCACTTCATTCGCATTTTCTAATCTTCTAATCCTCGGCTCTTTTAAGACCCTCAAACAAAGATTCTACGAATCTTTTAATCTTCAGCTTCTTCTAATCCTCCATTCCTCTGGAATGTCGGACGAAGATTATGCGAATCTTCTAATCTTCAGCTTCTTCGAAGCTTCAGTCAAGAAAATCCGACAGAAGGGAAGATTTTGTTCTTGAGTCTGTATTTATTATACCATCATATTTAAATAACTTGTCATAAATTATCATATCCATGCGAGCGACAGTCAGGTTCCAAAAAGTGATGTGCACACAACACATGATCGATGTGAAGCCGCTACAGGAATATGGAGTGAAATAAATGCAGATGCAAAATCCGCACAGACAGATGCCAGAGATAAGCAGGAGTGCATGGATATCCAAAACAACGGTTATAGTTGGAAACGTAGTAATCAGGAATGATGTGTTTGTTGCTCCAAATGCGGTTATCAGGGCAGATGAGCCGGGTTCGTCCATTGTTATCGGAAGTGGCTGCAATGTACAGGACAATGTGGTGATCCATGCTCTTTCTAATTCAGAAGTGTTGATAGGCAGCAGCACGTCCCTTGCCCATGGGTGTATTGTGCACGGACCCTGCCGGATAGGTGAGGGGTGCTTTATCGGATTTGGGGCTGTGGTGTTTGACTGCATCATTGGGAAAAACACGTTAGTTCTCCACAATGCCACTGTCAGAGGGGTTGAGATACCATCCGGCAGAGTAGTCCCGGATGGACAGACGATCACCAAACAGGAAGATACAGGTGGTCTTATGGATATAACGCAGGATCTAGTTGAATTTAAAGATGGGGTTGTCAACACCAACATAACCCTTGTAAAAGATTATAGAAAACTTGCAGAGGAAGTATGAACATGGTGCTATGGCCGCTAAGGAAAATGAGTTATTCAATCATGAGGGTGATAGAATCCGAACAAAACAGCGGGAAAAATATCTTAATTATCTTTCTCGGGAGTGCTGTTGCCCAGATCCTTATTCTCTACGTAATAGATGGAAAAAACCTGGTTGATTCAGTCTATTGCACGGTTGCTACACTGACAACAGTGGGTTTGGGGATGTGTCCCCATTATCCTGGCTGGCGCGACTGCTATACATGCCATCTATGATTGCCGGTGTACTCATGCTCCCGGCAGCGGCTGTATTAATCTATGAGATTCATCAAAAGAAGGTGAGAGGATTGAGTAAATCAAATCAAAAGAAACATGTGGTGGTGCTTGGAGGTTCCAGTGAAATAACCAGGTCCATCGTTATGGAGATGGACAGATCGTATGATATCTGCCTGATATCGGAACTGTATGAAATAAACCCCTTCAGGGATAGGGTACATTTTGTGAAAGGGAGTCCTGTGGAGAAGGATACGCTGGTTAAAGCCAATTTGAGTGCGGCAGAGCATGTGATCATCGCAACCGAGGATGACAGCACAATCATACTTGCAACAACGCTCGCCAGGGAATTGAATCCTGCTATAAATATCATCGCTACTATCGTATCCGAAGAGAGGAGCGGGACTGCAAAAACAGCAGGAGCAGATCATGTCATCAATACTGATACCGTTACTGGACGGCTGCTTGCTTCGGCTGTTCATGATCCTGGTGTGGTAAACCTGATATCAGATGTCACCAGTTCCCTTGCAGGTCATGATATCACCTGTAATGATTTTCCTGAAGAGATGTATGGGAAAATGATCGGGGATATCATTATGGAACTGAGGATGAAGAAAGGTATGACTCTTCTTGCAGTGAACAGGAACCGGAAAAATATAGTGAATCCACCATTTGATATGGCTATTGAGGAGGGAGATAAGATGGTTGTGTTGGTTGGTACAGCATAATAACTCTCAGGGGAACTGCTCCTTGACCCTATCAAACTTCATAGTAGACAGGTCTATCGTAACATATGTAAACTCATCAGGCACATCTTGAATATAACTAAAAATATTTCTCATCTAATTTATTCAAAACATCCTTCCCAATATCGGTCAAAACATATTTTTTCCATGTAATCTTCTCTGGTGTCAGACACTCGATCAATCCCTTTTCTTCAAGTTCCTTCAATGCGTGGCTGATGTTCTGTGTTGACCTGCTGGTCTCATGGGCAACATCCGAAGCTTTGACTATGTTGTGCCCTTTCATGGATTTCATAAGCACGAGGCGGCGGTCAACGCTAACAACCCATCTGAGCAGTTCTTCGATGCTTTCAGTCCAGTCTTCCATCACATTTCTTCCTGCTTCTGCAGCCGTTCAAACAATTCACCATATACGATACTTAAATCACCAGTGCCTTTTCTGAACACATCCTTATCAAGGCTTTTGATGGTGCCGTTTTCAAATTCGGTTTTATCCCAGAAGCGGCATCCGTCAGGGGTACCCACCTCATCGGCAAGAATTATCTTACCATCAGGAGTTCTTCCGTACTCCACCTTGAAATCAGCCAGTATTATACCCGCATCATTCAGTTCACAGCTCAGTATTTCATTGATCCTTTCAGTCAGCCCTGTGATATACTCGATCTCCTCTTTGCTCATCCATCCATTGAACAGTATCTCCTTCATATCCACAGGTCTGTCCACTGCCTCAAACTTGGTGGTGAACTCAATCATCCCTCCTGGTATTGGCGCGCCCTCTTCCGGTTCCACTCCTTGTGGAAGTTCGACCTCTCCTGCATCATATCTTCGCAGGAGTGAACCTGCAGCATAGTTTCTCCGGATGACCTCCACCGGTATGATATCCAGATATCTGACAAGCATGCTGGTTGGTGTCGGGCAGTTGATGTAATGAGTGGGTATTCCCTCTGCTTCGAGGATACTGAACCAGTATTCTGCCAGCCTACACGTGATCTCGCCTTTTTCCTGATATTCGGCTTTCTTCTTACCATCAAAGGCGGTTACCCTGTCTGTGAATTCAAAGAGCAGGTTGCCGTTAGATGTTTCATAGATGTCCTTTGCCTTTCCTGATGAGATATATGTCATGCTACTTTTCGACATGAATAGAATGATGCATCTCAAGGTTTAAATTAGTTATCATATATTCTCATATAGTTGGGATCAGGAGTGTAAAATCTTCAGGATCGTAGCAGCCTTGTAAAAAGCGACTGCCAGTGCAGATAAGACTTCTGGCTGCTGCGATCCCATTTCAATGCAATAAACTGATTTAGGGCCGCATATGCGTAATCAGTGTAAATCTGCGTCTATCATAACTGTTGAAATGCCAATGCTTCAGCCGCCACTGGGATTTTGTTATGGCGGGCGATTATCAAGCAGGGCATCTAATTTTTCATCCATTTTATTGAGGCGTTCAATGATATTTTCCTGTTTTTCTTTCTCAGCTAATTTATTATAGGCAGGATATTCATTTTCCATTTCTTCTTTCATCTCATCCATACTATTAATGACCACACCGATTGCAAAATTAAGAACTATTAATCCACAAACTACTACAAAAGATGAGAAAAATAATGCTGCTCCAATAGGAGATGCGGATGGATTTGTACATTCTAATCTTGCCCCATCATATCCATATTGGTCGCACCCATACATGTTAATGTACATAACATCAGTCCAGTCTTCAAGAGTGACCATTCTAAAGAGTGTGAGCATAGAGGTTGGTAAATTTTCAAAATGGATTGGATCATTTTCTGAAAATGTGAAAGTTGCCATAACTGCATAGATATAAAAAATAATTCCAAGTAACATGAAAATATGCATCATGGAAGGTATGCTTTTTAACAGGGCACCTACAATGAGCCTCATCTTAGGCATTGTTGTGACAAGTCGAAAAACCCTAAAAACTCTTAAAAGCCTTAATACGGGTAAAAATGAGCCCCCGATCGGGAGAAGGACGCCTACGACAATTATAAAGTCAAATACATTCCAGGAATTTTTAAAATATTGCAGAGGACGCGGCATTTCAGAAGCGATTTTAAGTATAGCTTCAATTACGAATATTAGAATAATTAATGTTTCAAGGATTGTGATAAGATTGTGGTGCTTGGCAGAAATATCAGGATACGTTTGCACCCCAACCAATATTCCAGCTGCGATGATAACGCAGATTATGAATCGTTCGAATTGAGTATGCGTAACTATTTTCTTAAGATTGTCGCTTATTTCCATTTTAATCCCGATATTCTGCCTTCTTCTTACCATTAAAGGCATTCACCCTGTCTGTGAATTCAAAGAGCAGTTTGCCACCAGAGGTTTCATAAATGTCCTTTTCCTTTCCTGATGGGAGGTAAGTCATGCTGCTTTTCTACATGAATGGATGATACATCTTAAGGTTTAAATAAGTTGTCATATATTCTCATAAAAAGACTGATGCAGTGATAATACTTGGAAGCATATCAGACAGGGATGTAGCAAAGAAAGCATCCGGGATATTTGATAAGTTCTGTATCGAATATACCGTTACGGTGGCATCGGCACACAGGACGCCGGGAGAGTTCTGGAAATAATTAAAGAAGCCCATGATGATGGTGTCAAGGTCTTCATTGCTATTTCAGGACTCGCGGCTCATCTTCCTGGAGTGGTGGCATCGCATACAACAAAATCCGTGATCGGAATCCCGGTAAATGCAGCGTTTGATGGGCTGGAAGCCATATTCGCCAATCAGACACCAATGATACGCGGTGTCAATGACAATTCTGAAACCTTGTCAGCACCAGCGCTGCCTATATACCTCTCAAAGAGATCTCCTCTCTCATCAACCCGGAAATTATTATCTGATAGATCAATGTGAAGATCATTCCTGATAGGATCCTTTTTAAACATAATCGTCCTCCTTACTTGTTTCCAGACTCAACATCTCATGAGGGCAGAATTTAGTGCAGTAATTACAGTGAAAACAAGAAAATCCGAGCGTTAGCGAGGATTTTTTCTTTTTAATAATATTGTGTTATATCAGTATTGACAATATTACTGGTATATCTGGAAAGAGATAATAACGCAAGCAGGAAACAGATCACAGATTCGGCACCCTGGTTAGCACTGACTCCTTGTGAATCCAGTCCGTCTGCCACAGCCCCTGTTGAAAAATCATACACTGGAAGACCTAAACGGTTTCTTCCCAGGAACCATTCAAAGACACGGTGCGCCAGATGGAGGTATTCTTTATTGCCTGTTACTACATAAGCAGTAATATAGGTCTTAGTAAGATAACCCGCATCTATTGGCTGCTGTCCGAATATTGCTTTTTCTTTATCCACATCGTACCAGCCTTCGTTGCCCACAAGGTCAAAGAACTTACCATTCCACTGGATATCTGTAAGAAAATCAAGAGTGGATAGGGCGACCTCTTTATATTTATCATCATAAGTTACCTGGTATGCATGAAGCAATGCTTCACATATTTTGGCATTACCATATGTTACTACCGGTTCGAACCATTTCCAGTCTTCCCTATGTTTCTCTTCATATAATTCCACCAGTTCATCGGATAACTTTATTAATATACGTCTGAACCGGCTTGCACCTTCATACCTTTTCAATACGGCATATAATCCGCAGATGGTATATGCCTTTGATCTGGGATATTGAAGTTCTTCCAGGAGTGATTCGGACTTTTCGATCATGTTTAATGCTAAAGCGCGCATTCCGTCAGTCGGGCCTGAGTTGACCACATAACCAAGTCCGTAGATGGCCCTGCCCAGTGTATCTTCGCTGCCATTTTCATCCAGGAATCTTCTATCATAACCCAAGAAATTATGAAAATGTCCGTTCTCAGTCTGGGCATGTTCTAAGAAACTTAAATAAGTAGTAATCAAAGGAAGAATTTTTTCATTGGGTTTTTGCTGGTGTATTCTGATCAATGTTACCAGTGCCCTGCCAATATCGTCTGTGCTATATCCGTTATTGCGGTCCGGAATGCCGAAAGCTGCATGCTGGAACATTCCAACATCATCAGTAAGGAGTCTGAAATGGTCCATCTTGATCTCAGGTAAAGTGGTTCTGGAAAAGGTAAGGGTTTCCCATCGTTTTTCTGCTTTTTGTATTCTCTCGTCGATCACTTCTTCAAAAAGAGTAACATATTGCCGTCCCACTTCTTTCCATGTCATTTTTCTTCCGAATTTATAGGCTTTTTTACGCAGCTCATTATATTTATCCGGATCATTGATCACTGATAGTAGTGCCTGGCTAAAACCTTCCGAATCTTTAAAATCAACCAGCAGACCACGTCCATTAGACAATATTTCCTCAGCATACCAATAAGGGGTGGAAATGATTGCTTTTCCCATTCCTAAAGCATATGATAATGCTCCACTAACGATCTGCTCCCTGGAAAGGTAAGGGGAGACATAGATATCGCTTGCAGAAATATATTTACACAGTTCGCTTACTGTTACAAACCTGTCATGGAAAATAACATTGTTATCCAGTCCTAGACTGTGGACCTTACGTTCAAGGGATAGTCTGTATTTTTCTCCTTCGGTTTTTATTACTTCCGGGTGCGTAGCACCCAGTATCAAATAGATCAGATCCGGTTTTTGTTCCACAACAGGCCCAAGGGCTTCCAGCATTGTCTCAATACCTTTACCTGAACTTAACAGCCCGAAGGTCAGGATTATAAATCGTCCTTCCAGATAAAGTCGTTTCTTGAATTTTTCAGTTTCAACAAAAGGAAAATCGGGTACACCGTGATAAATAAGTTCTATCTTTTCATCAGGTACGTTATATGATTCTTTTAATATATCTCCACCCATTTTGCTCATTATGATCAGTCTGTCTGAATAACGGACAAGTTCTTCCATGGATTTTTTATACCTTGGATCAGGGTCCTTGATTATTGTATGAAGGGTAGTGACGATCGGCTTTCTTATACTGCTAATAAGAGATGTAAGATATCCTCCGGCTATTCCACCAAAAAGCCCGAATTCATGCTGCAGACATACAAGATCTACGTCTGAGAAGTTGATATAATCGGCTGCATGTTGATAATCAGAGATGTGGTTCTGCTGGATCTCAAATGAAACTTCCGGCGGATAATGATATCCTTCTAAAATATTGTTCATTGCTATAACGCTAAGGTCAGTGGACCTGGTTTCACTGGATATTGCTTTATACAGGTCAGAAGTGAATGTAGCTATTCCACATTTTCTTGGGATGTAGCTTCCAATAAAAAGGATTTTAAGCGGTTTTCTCATTGGTAATAATAATGTTATAATATGTAATAATGGTATGGTATTTGTGTATCCATTTCAAAAAATATGGTAAAATGCAAGATTTAATTAGACACAGATTTCACTAATTCCCATGATCACTATTAATCTATGTAATTTGTGTCTCAAAATTTTAAGCAGTAAAATCAATTACCATTTAATAGAACAAAATCCTCCCTCTGGTCGGATTTTCTTGAGTATATCAAGTTATACTTGATATACTATGAAAAAGATATATGTTTATATACTATGTGATGTACCGGATCAATTTACTTCATTTTATGCACTTAGCAATCTTATCCCTGGCTGCCTGTAAGATCATCTTATGGTCAAATGCCAGCTCAGGCAGATCATCAGGATCAAACAATTCCGCATCCTGTGCATCTGATGAGGCAGTTAATGTACCATGCCCTAAAGAGGTAAAACAAATGGTAACAGTATGTCCACGCGGGTCTCGCTCGGGGTCTGAGAATACACCTACCATCTCTTTTAACTCTACATCAAGCCCTGTTTCTTCAAGTGCTTCACGTATGGCTGCTTCTTCCACAGTTTCCCCTATATCTACAAAACCTCCGGGTAATGCCCATGTACCCTGGTAAGGAGGATTCAAACGTTTTATCAATACGATCTTATCCATGACCAGGATGATTATATCTACTGTCAAGCTCGGCGTTGTGGGTTTGCTCATAATTCCCTCTCTCTTACAAATGTGATCTCCTGTTTGAACTGATCTATAAAATCTAGTAAGAATTTATTTCTCTTATTTGCTATATGGCGGGCAGTATTCGTATGCATAGAGGTTGGGAGTTGTATAAGCTTTGAGAGGATATGATCCATTGCATACTTGTTGTCATCAGGTTTATGTTTCTTACACATCGGATCATCAGGGTGATAAAGCATGTGCCCGTATGCTCCCGAATAAGCAAAAGTCATGGCAATACCTACAGCCCCTGTGATATCAAGTCTGTCAGCGTCCTGGAGTATCCTGGCTTCCAGGCTGGTGGGAGTTATTTTTGAGCTGTACCTGTGGTTTGTGATCGAATATATCACACTTTCTACTTTGTGTGCAGGAAAACCTGCTGCTTTAAGAATCCCGGGAGCCATTTGAGCAGAAATAAATGCATGATCAGTCCCGGGATTTTTTATTTCCTCTGGCCTGCCAATATCATGAAGCAGTGCGCAGGCTTCAAGTACTTCCACATCTCCGCCTTCTATACCTGCAATATATAAGCAGAGGTCCTTTACTCTTAGAGTATGGTTGATATCGTGACCTGCTTGTGCTTTATTTTCCAGGATCGAATTAACTGATCTTAGTATTTGATCTTGTTTATATTGCATAATAATTTATCGAATTTTGACTATTTACTTTTTACTTTAGCATACTGTGGCGGTATATGGATTATATGACATTTATGACATCTTTCGCCTATTTGATGTCTGATCCCTTCAGCCGCACTCAAGCTTACAGGATCACTGGTATTGATCTTATCTCCCATCTCATCGATAAGCGTCCAGGTATCTTCATCAATATAATACTTTATCTCGGAAACATGGCATGAACCGCATGCATAACTCATGTTCCTATACATTGATTTAAACTGATCATAACTCTGTTGTGCGCCGGCCAGGTCAGCTTCTTTAATGTTTATGCCTATTCCATCAAAACCAGATAGCAGGTACATCATTTTCCCCTGCTTGAAAGAAAGGGGTCCTTTAGGAGTTTCAATATTAATATCTGCAAAGTCATCCCAATAATATTTATTATAGACATCAGGCATTGTGTCTATATGACACCCGGAACAGGTAGCTCCGGTTTCTCCTAATGCTTCATAGACAGCAGGTATATCACCGGATTCAAGTTGAGTTCCGATAGTCTCGACTACAGTTTGATCATAGTATTTTTCCCATTCAGGTACTAATTTAATATTGTCATTATAGATCCGGGAAAAAGCCTCAAATGACCTTGCAGCATTATCCATATCTCCCTGTTGAATATTCACACTGATTCCTGTCATTGATTCTCCCAGTTTATACATCTCAATGAGATATTCGGATGGATATTTCGTATAATACTGGTCAAGCGATGGAGGTAGAGTTTGACTTTCTACTTTATTATTCTCTATCGAATTATTATCATTATTACCATCCTGATCAGCATTATTATCGTCGTTCAGACAGCCCATCGGACCCGTAATAATAGCTGTGATCCCAATTATTATCAATAATTTCTTCATAAATATATTATTCATCTTCTAATCTCCTGTCAACTTGAATATTATAGGACAGATCCATTTATCCTGAATGAAATTAATTTTGTTATGTACAAACCTATATATATATCTATAATATTTGAGACCGTTACATTACATGTTGGTACTATTAAAATAACCGCAGATGAACACAGATAAACACGGATACGCTGCCTGAAAATCTGTGTTCATCTGTGTTTATCTGTGGTTTCATAAGATTCACCAACACGAATTGTAACGGTCTCTAATATTTCAATAATATTTTTCTTTTTTATAGTATGGCACTGTACCATTTCCCAGTTATTTTTCAGACACGGATTTACACGGATTTACACAGATTTGATTTTGATCAAATACCTTCTATCACAAACTCAATAAAATCTTATGATATCGACCACAACAACCTTAAATCCGTGTAAATCTGTGTTACCTGCACGCCCCTTAGGCGTTGCAGGCATTCAACTCCGCAGGAGTTGAATGTATCCGTGTCTATGTAATTATCGATTTAAATAATCCTCTATTGAAATAACTGGTTTTTAGGACAGTGCCTTATAGTAGACTTGTTGCGAAACACCCCCTCCACAAGAATCATGCACTCCACCTTCCCGTA
>JAIOQW010000087.1 GCA_021108405.1 Methanosarcinales archaeon | reverse complement strand
TGGGACCGTGTTAGATTACATATCTTGCGATGTTACATGGTTGACTCGACACTAGAACAAAATCCTCGCCGACCCTTGGATTTTCTTAACTGAAGCTTTGAAAAAGCTGAAGATTAGAAAATGTGAACGGAGTGAGCATTTTTAATATGTCAAAATATACTACTCTGCAAGTATAATTTGGAACTCTGTATTACTGCCACAGAGGTCACAGAGAGCACAGAGGCAGGAGTTGGTGACTGAAAGGCATCTTTGTGCTCTCTGTGCTCTCTGTGGCATAAAGTTACAAAAAACAGATACAGTTTAGTATAGATTTGATATACTAAAATAAAATCTTCATGAACTAATAAAAAATTACTAATATGGATGGTAATTATTGCCGTGAAGCTGTCGGAAAAGTGATAAAACAGAACCATTCGTAACATATTAATAAGGTAAAACGTTGCGTTGCATCATGCTGTATTTATTCCGGAATTGTAAATTACTCTTAAATTTATCCTTTTTTGACGATCCCAACACGGAATACACAACACCATAGAATTTTTTTCCACGTTAGTTTTATATAATAGCATATCCACTATAGACTACCGTCTTCCTATTAAAGTGGAGAGACTTACAAAGGAGAAATATGACAATGAGAAAAAAAAATTATTTAATAACCGGCATATTATTGGTAATTACTCTATCGCTGATCTCAATAGCATCGGCAGAAGAGAGCATAGAATCATTGAGTGAATCGGTTGAAGGTCTTAGTACAGCTCTGACCTTTGTATGGTTGCTGTTATGTGGAGGACTTGTCTTTCTAATGCATGCCGGATTCTCACTTGTGGAAGCCGGGTTCACCAGGGCTAAGAATACTGCAAACATTCTCATGAAGAATCTGATGACGATCTGTATTGGTGTTTTGATCTACTGGCTGGTAGGCTGGGGGATCATGTATGGCGATGATATAGCAGGTATCTTCGGATTTAGCCAGTTCTGCTTAAGCGGTGCCGATAATTCGGTATGGAACGGATGGTTCTTCCAGATGGTATTTGCAGCGACCGGTGCAACTATTGTATCAGGAGCAATGGCAGAGCGTACCAAATTCATATCATACCTGGTATTCACTGTACTGCTTGTGGCGATCATCTATCCGGTCTACGGACACTGGGTATGGTCGGGAGCAGACCTTGCACTACTAACAGGAGAAGGAAGTGCGATCGTAAAGATGTGCGGTGCAAGTTTCCATGACTTTGCAGGTTCCGGGGTCGTTCACTCGATCGGCGGCTATGCAGCCCTTGCCGGTGTGATCATACTGGGTCCCAGGATAGGTAAGTTCAAGGACGGAAAGCCTCAGGCCATACCTGGTCATAATATCACCTTCGGATTTCTCGGAGTCCTGTTACTATGGCTGGGCTGGCTTGGTTTCAATGGCGGTTCTACTCTTGATGGCAGTGATGCCTACATGAACCTTGCTGTTGTAAATACCTTCCTGGCAGCCGCCGCAGGTGCAGTATCTGCAATGATCCTGACATGGCTAAAAACAGGCAAACCTGATCCCTCACTTACCGCAAACGGCGTACTTGCCGGACTGGTTGCGATCACCGCTCCCTGTGGCTCTGTTGAGAACTGGGCAGCGATTGTAATCGGGCTTATTGCCGGTGGAATCGTCTATGCCGGTGTGATGTTCAATGAAGTGGTCCTCAAGGTCGATGACCCTGTTGGTGCTATCGCAGTACACGGCTACTGCGGCACATGGGGGCTGTTGTCAGTAGGTATCTTTGCTGTTGGTATGGGCGAAGGGATCCTCGGCGGTGCTGCATATACAGCAGGTGCACCCGGGTTGTTATACGGCGGTGTGAGCCAGTTCATAATCCAGTTAGTCGGTGCACTTGCAAGTATTGTCTGGGCATTCGTAGCCGGGTTAATTGTATTCAAGATCATTGATATGGTCATAGGACTACGGGCTTCACAAAAAGAAGAGGTCGAAGGTCTGGATGTTACAGAACATGGCATACGGGCATATCCGGAGTATATAACCGAATGAGGTGGACAAGATGAGCGAAATGAGAAAGGTAGAGGCAATAATACGCCCAATGAAACTTGAAGAAGTAAAATTAGCATTATCTGAGGCTGGATTTGTGAGTATGACCGTTACCGAGGTTAGAGGACGGGGACTGCAGAAGGGACTTGTCCAGCAATGGCGCGGACGGGAATACTGCGTAGATCTTCTTCCAAAGACTAAGATCGAAGTAGTAGTTCCGGAAAAAGATGAGGACCAGGTAGTGGATTTGATCAGAAATACAGCAGCAACTGATAATATAGGAGATGGAAAGATCTTCGTAATGCCAGTTCTTCGTACAATACGGATTCGAACCGGAGAAAAAGATGAAGAAGCACTATAGTAGAACAAAATCCGAGCTAACGCTCGGATTTTATTGACTGAGGTTCTTAGAAGAGCCGAAGATTAGAAGATTCGTAGAATCTTCGTCTGAGGTTCTTAGAAGAGCCGAAGATTAGAAGATTCGTAGAATCTTCGTCTGAGGTTCTTAGAAGAGCCGAAGATTAGAAAATGAAAAATAGAAAATAAAAAAGCAATATGTGAGTAATCATGAGACAAATAGCAATGTATGGAAAGGGTGGTATTGGCAAGTCCACTACCACCCAGAATCTGACTGCAACACTTGCCGATATGGGCAATAGAATAATGCAGATCGGATGTGACCCAAAGGCAGACTCAACACGTATGCTGATGGGGGGTAGAAGACAACCAACAGTACTTGACACTTTAAGAGAGGTCGGTGCTGAGAATGTAACACTCGATGAGATCCTGCACACAGGATTCGGAGGTATTCGCTGCGTTGAAGCGGGTGGACCTGAACCTGGTGTAGGATGCGCTGGTAGAGGTGTAATTACAGCCATTAAACTGCTTGAAGCACTGGGTGCATATGATGAAGACCCCGATTTCGTCTTCTATGATGTACTTGGTGATGTAGTATGCGGCGGTTTTGCCATGCCTATGCGCGAAGGATATGCCAAAGAGATCTATATAGTTGCATCCGGAGAGATGATGGCACTCTATGCTGCCAATAATATCTGTAAAGGTATAGTTAAGTTTGCCCAAGACGGCGAGATCAGACTTGGCGGTATCATCTGCAACAGCCGCAAGGTAGAGAATGAACTTGCACTTATGGAAGCATTCTCCAAGCGTATAGGCAGTCATCTGGTACATTTTGTGCCAAGGGATAATATCGTCCAGCAGGCTGAGATCAAGAAAATGACTGTGATTGAGTACGATCCAACCTGCGATCAGGCTGAAGAATACCGCAAACTTGCCAGGAACATCAAGGAAAATGACAAGTTTGTAATCCCCGAACCGATCACCATGGACGAACTTGAAGGCATGATGACCGAATTTGGGGTTGTTGATGCTTAGAGGTGATACCATGCAGATGATAAGAGCTATTATCAGACCTGAAAAGGTAGATGAAGTGATAGACAGCCTGGATGAGAAAGGATTCTCAGCATTCACCAGGATCGATGTGTTTGGCAGAGGTAGACAAAAAGGTATACAGATCGGACCTACTGTTTATGATGAACTGGCAAAAGTAATGCTGTTGATGGCAGTTAATGATGAAGATAACGAAGAGGTCATCAAGATCATCGAAGAAGCTGCCCGAACAGGCAGTTTCGGAGATGGTAAGATCTTTATCAGCTCGATCGATGAGGCTTACACCATCCGGACCGGTGAAAAGGGACTATGAGAGAAATAATGGCCATAATCAGAATGAATAAGATACAGCAGACTAAGGATGCTTTGGCAGAGGCAGGATGTCCCTGCCTTACTGCTGTCAAGGTCTTCGGCCGTGGTAAGCAGAAAGGGTTATACCTCAATCCGCTTGGCAATGTCGAACCTGATAATAAAAAAGCAGCGATCAGGTTTATTCCGAAGAGGCTGCTCACCCTTATAGTAGAGGATGAATCAGTCAGCTCAGTAGTTGAGACGATCATGCGTATCAACAGGACAGGGATGGTCGGCGACGGAAGGATATTCATATGTCCAATGAATGATGCAGTCCGCATCCGTACAGGAGAGAAGGGTAATGATGCATTATAGGAGGTTATCATGCCACTGACATTACTTGAATGCGATATACCGATACCAGAGAGAGAGAAGCACACCTATATCAAAGAACCTGGTGAGACCATTGTACCTATGTGCAATGTCCAGACAACACCGGGTGATTTGACAGAGCGTGGCTGCACTTATGCAGGATGTATGGGTGTGGTCGGAGGTCCGGTAAAGGATGTTATACACTTAGTCCACGGTCCTATAGGCTGCGCCTATTATACCTGGGGCGGAGGACGTCGGCAGAATCTCTCGGATAACACAGAATTTCACAGGAAGTACTGCTTCTCTACAAATATGACAGAACCTAACATCATCTTTGGTGGAGAGAAGAAACTGCATGATGCAATAGTGCAAGCTTATGAGCGGTTTCCTGAGGTAAATGGCGTATTCGTATATGCCTCATGCGTGATCGGTCTTATCGGGGATGATATGAAGAGTGTATGCAAACAGGCATCCAGTGCCCGTTTAGCTGTGAAGGATTCAGAGGTGTCAGTCAGTCGCTTGGACACCACATTGCAAACGATGTTATATTTGAACGCATTGTGGGAACTAAAGAACCTGACCAACTCACACCTCATGATATCAACATTATCGGAGACTATAATATCCAGGGTGATCTGTGGATCATCAGTCCGTTATTCGAAGCTATGGGCTTAAGGATCCTCTGTACTTTTACAGGGAATGCTTCGATCAATGATCTGGCCATGGCACATAGGGCAAAGTTGAATGTCATGCACTGCCAGCGGTCCACTCCGTATATCTGCGAATTAATGGAAGAAAAATATGATCTTCCGTATATGCCGGTATCTTTATTCGGGATTGAGCAGACATCGAAGGCACTTCGGGATGTTGCAGCCTTTTTCGGGCTCGAGGATCAAGCAGAGGCGGTAATAGAGAGTGAAGTTTCAAAGATCCTTCCTGAGATAGAATATTATAAGGAGAATCTAAAAGGAAAACGCGTATTCATCTATCAGGGTGCACCACGTGCATGGCACTGGATCAAATTAATGGAGGAACTCGGTATGGAAGTGATCGGAGCAGCTACAACATTCGGACATACAGATGATTATGAGAAGATCGTTGAAAGGATAGGAAACGGTGGACTTGTCATCGATAATCCGAATTCTGTCGAACTTAAAGAGATCCTTATGAAATACAAGCCAGACCTCTTTATCTCAGGATTGAAGGAGAAGTTCCTTGCTTATAAGCACGGAGTACCGTTCGTCAACGGCCATTCTTATGAAAGAGGACCTTATGCAGTATACAGTGGATTTGTGAAATTTGCTAAGGATATACACACAACCATCAATAATCCTGCATGGGGACTTATCGAGGGGAGAACATGAACCAGACAAAGAGATCGGTTACCATCAATCCTGGTATGCTGTGCCAGCCTATTGGTGCGATGCAGGCGGTACTTGGTATACATGGCGCAATCTCGCTTGTACACGGGTCACAGGGCTGTGCAGCCTATCCGATGCGGATGTTCAACCGACATTTCCAGGAACCTGTTGAGATCGCATTAAGTTCGCTTGGTGAGGACGCTGCAGTATTCGGTGGAGCAGATAACCTTGTGAAGGGAGTGCATACTCTTGCAGCAAGAAGACATCCTGAAATGATCGTTGTTCTCACCACCTGTCTCAGCGAAACGATCGGTGATGATATTGACGGTATTCTCAAGAAGATAGAGGTACCGGTAACGCTGATACCAGTACATACACCAAGCTATGTAGGCTCGCATGTCACAGGATATGATAATGCCATCAAAGCACTGGTAGTACACCTTGCGGAGCAGACAGGACCGACAAACAAGATCAATATTGCAATCGGGCTGTTAAATCCGGGAGATATCAGGGAACTGCGCAGCATGCTTGATAAGATGCGGGTTAAAGCGATCCTGCTTACCGATCTATCAGAAACTCTTGATGCACCGCTGATACTGCCGAGGCCTACGTTTCCTAACGGCGGAACAACACTTAATGAGATCACTGATACAGCAAATTCGCTTGGCTCGATCGCTATGTGTAAGCATGCCGGCGGAAGTGCCATGCAGTATCTTGCGAACAAGCATAAAGTACCTGTGATCTTAGGTGCTACTCCGATAGGTGTTGCCAATACGGATGTGTTCCTTGAGAATGTAAGTAATCTGAGCGGCCGACCTGTTGCCGATGAATTAAGACGTGATAGAGGGCGGTTAATCGATGCAATGATAGATGTCCATTTTAAGGTGGCCCAGAAAAAAGTAGCCATCTTTGCTGATCCTGATATTGCATCAGGTATGGCACGGTTTGTGCATGAACTCGGCATGGAACCGTCAATTATTGCTACAGGTACCGAGAGCAAGGAGTTCGTGAAGGATGTACAGGCTATTGCCAGCCAGACCGGCCATGAGATGGAGATCCTGTCAGGTTGCGATCTATACGGGCTTCATGAGGCGGTTAAGGAAGTCGGTGTGGATCTGGTAATGGGAAATTCTCATTGTAAGTACATTGCAGATGATGAGAAAATAGCGTTTGCAAGGATCGGTTTTCCGGTCTTTGACCGTGTAGGCTATCAAAGAAGATCGATAATAGGATATGAAGGAGGGATAAACCTCGTGGATATGATCACAAATTCGATCCTGGATCATGCAGATGCGGCTTGATAATATGTGCCGGATCAGACTGATCATCCTCCTTATCCTGCTCATCCTGATCGTCTTTGCATCAGGCTGTACGCAGAAAGCCGATCCGGACAGTCTTGGTATGGCTGTGGAATTCAATGATCATGCTGCATGCGCCTATGTAGCAGAGGAAATGGGCTGGTATGAAAAGGAAGGGATCAATATCACCTCTTATGAGAGCTACGCCACTGGTATGCAACTTACCAGTGCGATTGCAAGAGGTGATATTCAGGTCGCTTATATCTGCCTTGCTCCTGCCATACTGGCGTATTCCATAGGGATTCCGGTAACGATCGTTGCCGGAACTCATAAGTACGGTTATGGTCTGGTCGCCGAATCCGAGATCACAGATATATCGCAGCTAAGCGGTGCGACAGTAGGTTGTCCAAGAGAAGGAAGTATGGTAGATATTCTACTGAGATGTCTGATCAGGCAATATGATCTTAAGGATGTCAGGATCAAGCGTATGGAGCCATTAAAGCAGGTTATTGCTCTTGAAACTGGCAGCATCGATGCAGCATTTCTGCCTGAACACCATGCAACTGCTGCTGAGTCTAAGGGTTTTCAAATGTTGATCACAAGTCAGGAACTGTGGCCCGAACTGCAGGGTAGTGTGCTGGTCGTTAAGAATGATCTCATCGAGAATGACCCTGATACTGTAAGAAAATTAGTTTGTGTGACTCAAAATGCTACGATATGGATCAATAATAATCCGGATGATGCAGCCAGCATTCTTGCAAAAGAACTGGATACTGATCCCGTGATCATCAGACGATCAATGAGCCGGCTGAACTATACGACTGCAATCGATGAGGAGTCTGTCCAGGATATGATCGATCATATGGTTGAATTCGGGCTTATAGAAGAAGGAATCAGGGCAGAGGATATACTTAATACTGAATTTCTATCAGTAGAAATGGAGGAATAATGGAGATCAGGAATATGTTGACCGGATTGATTCCGATCATTGTTTTTATTATGATCTGGGAGAGCATTAACAGGATGCATGTAGTACCTGATTATATCTTCCCATCATTTACCGAAGTGATGCAGGAGGGCTGGCATCTAACATCCAATGGAGTGCTGATTGAGAATCTTGTCAGCAGTCTGCTGCGGGTGCTGGTTGGATTTCTTCTGGGTTCATTGGCAGGTATTATGATAGGAACGGTAATGGGATGCAGGGATATCATCAACAGATCATTTCACCCTATCTTCAGTCTGCTGTACCCTATTCCTGCATTAGGATGGGCGCCTCTGCTGATGATCTGGATAGGGATCAATGAAATGCTGCCTATTATATTGATATTCATATGTTCATTCTTCCCTATACTCTATAACACGATCACAGGTATCAAGAGTGTGGACAGCAGTTTCATCAAAGCAGCTAAGACCCTGGGTGCATCTGATCAAAAGATCTTAACAACAGTTATTCTTCCGCTTGCTGTACCTAATATATTTACGGGACTGCGGCTTGAGGCCGGAATGGCATGGCGGGTGGTAATTGCTGCTGAAATGGTCGCTATCCCGACAGGTATAGGTGCGCTGATGATACAATCAGAAAGTCTGCTGCGAGTAGATACTATCATTGTATGTTTGATGGTACTTTCGGTGATGTGTCTGGTCTTTGAGCGGTCTTTTGGGTATATCGAGATGAGAATGACAGAACAATGGAGGTAAAGTGTATGCCTGATATTAAATTAAATAATATTAGAAATTTCATATTTGACGGTCTGAATATAGAAATATATGATAGAGAACTGCTGGCTGTGATCGGTCCTAACGGAGCTGGAAAGTCAACGCTGCTTAATATCATTGCCGGGCTTGTGGATTATGATGGATCAGTGCACTTTGATGGAGTTCCAGTAAACACGATGGCTACTAGAGAAAGACAGGTTGGATATCTATTTCAGGACCTTGCACTATTTCCGCATCTTGATATTGCATCCAATATAGGATATGGGTTAGCAGTAAGAGGAGATGCAAAAAAAAATATTGAACAAAAAGTAGATAAACTGCTCAGGCTAATGAAAATTGAGCATCTAAGGATCCGTTATCCAAAGAACCTGAGTGGTGGTGAGCAGCAGCGTGTAGCTCTGGCAAGAGCACTTGCGGTATCTCCGCAAGTACTGCTTCTTGATGAACCGTTTAATAGTCTGGATATCCAGACGTGTAATTGCATCAGACAGGAGATAAAAAAGATACATACAGAATTTGGGATCACAACATTGCTTGTTACACATAATCTGGTTGAAGCAAAAGAGATGGGAGACCGGATAGTAGCAATTAATGATGGAGAGGTTGTTGAGGTAAGTGATATTCAGGATGGATACGAGTATGACTTCAATAGACCATATGATATGCAGCACTGCAGCGGATGTACTATTGATTGTAATTGTAAAAAGTGATGAAGAATGTATACAGAAATTAAAGAAAAATTCTTAAAGATAGTAGAGCAGTATGATCTATCAGATGAGACTGTACTGATCAGGGCAAAAACACTTACTCCAAAAGAGGCTATTGGAGACCCGGAGGGTGATGACTTTCCAATATTGAAGGGACATGAGCGCTTAATGCAGGCAGAAGTCGGAGGCTGTTTCGGTCAGGCATTTACAGATATGTACGGAAACTTCGATGGAACGCTTCAGGATGTTCTGAATATGAAACTGGATAACAATTTTCGAAGAGCGATATTTATTGCAAGTCTGAATGCAGTAATGCGCAGTCTCGGCATGATCGAGGGAAGTGTTCACTGTAAGGACAGCGGTCCGGAAGAATGCGGCAGGGAACTTGTTAAATTCCTTAAGCAATACGAGAGATCAAGGATAGCATTGATCGGATTTCAGCCTGTACATGCACGGTGCTGTTTAGAAGAACATGAACTTAAGATACTGGATCTGGATAAGGAGAATATAGGAAATGAGAAATATGGTGTGATAGTGCAAGACGGCAGCCAAAATGTAGATGAAGTACTTAAATGGTGTGATCTTGCGCTGGTCACAGGAACTACTGTGGTAAACGGGACAATTGGACCTATACTTGAAATGGCGCCGCAAAAGGTTATTTTTTACGGCATCAGCATAGCCGGAGTTGCGCAATTATTCGACCTTAAGAGATTCTGTCCTAAGTCAACATGAAGGAGTGATGATATGAGAATACATTATTTACAGCATGTATCCTTCGAAGGTCTGGGGAATATAGAAGATTGGGCTCTTTTAAAGGAACATCAAATATCCTGTACACGGCTCTTTAAATATGAGCCACTGCCTGAAATGGATGAATTCGACTGGCTGATCATCATGGGTGGGCCCATGAATATCTATCAGGAGAATGAATTTCCGTGGCTGGGTGATGAGAAAGTTTTTATTAAAAAGGCGATAAATACCGGGAAGCTGGTGCTGGGTATCTGTCTTGGTGCCCAGTTGATCGCTGATGTACTGGGTACGAAAGTCTATCAGAACAGATACCCTGAGATCGGGTGGTTTGAGGTGAAGCTTACAGATGATGCTCGTAATTCTAAAATGTTCAATACGTTTCCTGAGTGTTTCACTGCATTTCACTGGCATGGTGATACCTTTGATCTTCCGCCGAAGTGTGTATGGATTGCACAATCAGATGCATGTAAACATCAGGCTTTTGAGTATGACGGTCGGGTTGTAGGATTGCAGTTCCACCTTGATACGACGATTGAGAGTATTCGAGGGTTGATAAAAAATTGCAGTGATGAACTAAATGATGGAGTTTATATTCAGAGTGAAACTGAGTTGATGCGACATTTGGAGAATCTTAAAGATCTGCGTGAATATAGTGAGATGTTACTTGATGTAATGGAAGCTGGATTTAGTAAATGATACAATTATTTTGCAGGAGTAAATCTCTTAGGTTTCGTAGTTCACCTGATTAATAACGATTATATTTTATAATTATCTATATAATCATCAATTATGATCGATAAATCTAAATATATTCAGCGATTATAATTAATAGAATGGATGAAAAAATAACAATAGCTCTTGAACGACAGAACCCCTGGTGGTTTGGAAAAGCCTTTTGTACCGGGGTCGATAGACTGCACTGGTATCCAGGGCTATCGAAATACATTAAAGCCAGGGAAATACTCCTTCTTACAGGCGCACGGCGGACCGGAAAATCAACATTAACATACCAGATAATAAAAAAATTATTGAATAAGAACATACCTCCTGAATGCATTCTTTATATCAATCTCGATGAGCCATTATTACAGAGCAAGTCTAAAGACCCGGCATATCTTATTGAATTAATTGAAAATTATATGGCATTAAAAAAGCCTGCAACTCTTTATCTTTTCATAGACGAGATACAAAATTATGATTACTGGGTACAGACTATTAAAACCCTATTTGATACATCAGATAATGTAAAGATCATACTCACTGGTTCAACATCCACAGTTCTTACAAAAAAAATAAGTACCAGACTATCAGGAAGATATTTTGCAATAACAGTCTATCCTCTCACATTCAACGAATATCTGGACTTTAATAATATCCACAAGCCCACAACTATTGAAAAACTATTGCACTTCAATAATTATCTGGAATTCGGTGCTTTTCCGAGAATTGTACTGGAGAAGGACAACGAACTGAAACAGGAAATTCTTAAAAATTATTTTTGGACCACCTACCTGAAGGATATAATATATCCAAATAACTTAAGAAATAACAAAGACGTATTTGGTCTGCTCTATTTTGTTATCTCAAATATAGCAAAACCTTTTTCTTACTCCAATATTGCAAAAACCCTGGGTATTTCTTCTGAAACAGTAAAAGAATATATACAATATGCTGAAGATTCATATTTGATATATCTATTAACTAAATATGATAATTCTATAAAAAAGCAAATGGCAAACCCTAAGAAAATATACTGTACAGATACGGGACTTGTTAATTCCATATCATTCAAATTCTCTCAGGATAAGGGTTGGTTACTTGAGAACCTTATATTTATGACACTGAAAAAACAAAATATGGAATTATATTATCATAAAAAGAGATATGAATGCGATTTTCTTATAAAAGACGCTCTTAAAATAACCGGAGCTGTTCAGGTATCACTTACACTTGAAGATGAATCAACAAAAAACAGGGAAATACGGGGATTAATGGAGGCTATGAATACCCATAATCTACAACAAGGCTTAATAATAACGCAAGAAGAATCTGAAAAATTAAGGATCAATGATAAAGAAATACAAATAATTCCTGTTTATGAATGGCTTGATAGTAAAAGATGAACGTACTATTATGCCTTTCGTTTTAAATGGCCCTGGGATAAAATTCACTTATCCCCCTTACGTGGTCAATGGGGTGTTATACCATCCATAATATCAAGATATCCAATTCTCCTGACATTATGTGCACTCCAATCCCCTGAAATGTTGGGGATTATTAATACACGATTAAAGATTACAGTAGGACATGGTAAGACCAGATTAATTTCTTTAAATATTTCTAAAGATAGAGTAGAGACAATTTTATGTAACTGAAGATATCCACCTGTTCTTTTTTTACGTATCCTTGAGGTTATTACATTTATCCTTTTTGTATATCGATGTGTAAAGGATTATTTTATATTTTTGATTTTCTTGTGACTTTGAGACTTGAAGATAGTATATTATCCAAAAAAAAACAAAATTTTTATGACAATTAGGCAAAATATAAAGTTGAATATTATACAAAAAGACACTTACTAAATATATGTTAAGTACAAAACTGCTGTTTTTTCTACAATGTCCCTATGTGTGGGTTATGTCGATTGTTCTATATGATATAGGAAAGTGCTAGTTTTCGCCTGTAAAGGCATCATTTAGCACAAAAAAATGTATTTATACACATAGGGTTATAATAATGAAACAGAATTTGAGTCAATAGAACGCGAAAAATGCACACGTAGATTTAGTGAAATTTTTCCTTCTTGACGAGAAGATAATGAAATCGACAATTTAATATCATTAAACTTTTATTTTTAATTCGGTGATTGTTATTGGTTGATCAGGCTAAGATTCACAAGATGGTTCAAAGTGAGAATGTAGAAGAACACAAAATTGCAGTTGATCAACTCAAAACAAATTTTGTATTTCTCCCTAATAAAGTTGAGGCCTGGCAGGACCTGCACCGTCTCACACAGGATGATAACAGTAATGTGCGAATGCGTGCAGCTGATGCAGTTGGCTCTGCTTTTATTTCAATCCCTGATGCTCATAAAGATCAAGCCTGGCAGGACCTGATGCGTCTTACTCAGGATGATAACAATTATGTGCGAAAGAGTGCAGCTGATGCAGTTGGCTCTGCTTTTATTTCAATCCCTGCTGCTCATAAAGATCAGGCCTGGCAGGACCTGATGCGTCTCACTCAGGATGATAACAGTAATGTGCGAAAGCGTGCAGCTGATGCAGTTGGCTCTGCTTTTATTTCAATCCCCGATGCTCATAAAGATCAGGCTTGGCAGGATCTGCACAGGCTTACACAGGATGATAATAGTGATGTGAGATTGGGCGCAGCTTATGCACTTGGCACAGCTTTTAGTTTAATCCCTGCTGCTCACAAAGATCAGGCCTGGCAGGATCTGCACAGGCTTACACAGGATGATAACAACGATGTGCGAAGGTATGCAGCTGATGCAGTTGGCTCTGCTTTTATTTCAATCCCTGCTGCTTCTAAAGACCAGGCCTGGCAGGACCTGATGCGTCTCACTCAGGATGATGACAGTTATGTGCGAAAGCGTGCAGCTGATGCAGTTGGCTCTGCTTTTATTTCAATCCCTGCTGCTCATAAAGATCAGGCCTGGCAGGACCTGATGCGTCTCACTCAGGATGATAACAGTAATGTGCGAAAGCGTGCAGCTGATGCAGTTGGCTCTGCTTTTATTTCAATCCCCGATGCTTCTAAAGATCAGGCCTGGCAGGACCTGCACCGTCTCACTCAGGATGATGAG
>JAIOQW010000145.1 GCA_021108405.1 Methanosarcinales archaeon | reverse complement strand
TTGCTTTTGATTTTTTCTGCTTAGGAGGTTGAAGTTTTTTTCGTTCATCTTCTGAAGAAATATCCTCTTTTTGTTTCTTCTTATTGGCTGGGATATTAGGCTTGCTTTGTTCTCCTTTTAATAAACTGTTTTCATCTCGTAACTTTTGGTTTTCTGTCTTCAATTTTTGGATTTCTATGTGCATTTCTTCAATCAACTGAAGCAGGAAATGAATAGCTCGAGATACTTGTTCATCTGCAATTTCATCTGGATTAATATTCAGCGATTCTAATTGTTGTGTAATTGTTTTTGGGGTCATAGCAATATCTACTATTTAATTAAATTTATTTTCAAGATGTACATAATAATATTACTATCACATATTTTTTTCTATTTCGGCCAAATTATTAATCTAAAAAACTATTAATTACTAAGTCGACTTAAATAATGATGATATTAGTGAGCATTAAAAATAAAAAAATTTAGTTTTCCATAAGATTTGAAGCGGATACCTTTTTGATCATATGTTTCAAATAAATAGATTAAATATACTAAAAGTAGTACTATAACTAAAAAATACGCCTGATATTCCCTTGCAAATCGTGATAAAGCCACACAAATTGGTGAAAATGTAATTAAGAAACATGAAATTATCCCCACTTTTTTATTAATTTTTTTAGCTAAAAAATATATAGCTACTATTGATGCGGTTCCGAATACAACAGAAGGAAACCGGGCTAGAAAAATAGATGTATCATCATTCAATTTAAATAAAAACCCTAGTAAGTCTTTCTTTAACTATGAACTGATTCGCAGTTATCAAATTGAGTTGGGAATCTGTGATTGAGGCATACTATAAGTTATATAAGGAAATAGTATGAACTTGATTGTTATCAGGAATCATGACTGATATCATGATGAAGGTGAGCTACAGACTGAATGAGAGGAAGAATTATCGGATCGAAAGAGTGGAGGAAGATGATGCTGAATTATTTCTACAATAAGTGTGATTTTATTGTTCGGTGTGCCCACACTCAAATACCTATATTAAGGAATATCCTTCGAAAAATTATGTTTTGGAGGTTATATTCCAGCGATTTCAAGCATATTGATATTACTTTCGACCGACTAAAAAAAAATTCATGTCAACATAATCTTTCTTTAAAGAATCAGGAAATTCTCGAACTTGGTCCGGGAAATTCAATTGCATTAGCTCTAAACTGTTTATGCTGTGGTTCTAAGAAGTACAGGATGGTAGATAAGTATCCACGTATTTTGAAAAATGATGATCAAAAAAAAAATCTTTTAGAACATATTGCATATTTTGAAGATAAACATCATTATAGTTTGGATAATTACATAAACAAAGAAAATATGGAATTGAATAAGTCATTTCTTGCATATATACAAAATGGTGTGGAAGATTTAAGAGATATTCCCTCCAGTTCTATTGATGTGATACTAAGTAAGTGTATTTGAACATGTGAAAAATATAGATGATTCATTCCAGGAGATGAGAAGAGTTTTGAAAAATGGAGGAATAATATATCATCGTATTGATATGCGAGATCATTATAATTTTAATAAGCCATTCAAATTTCTTAAATATTCAGATTATATCTGGAATAATTTTCTAACTAAAGAAGGATTCTCATATACAAATAGACTTAGAGTTGACGATTTTGAAAAATTATTATTAAAATACAATTTTAAAATAATTGAACTTGACAAAAGAAAATATGAGCACATTATGCCGAATAAAAATGCATTCAATGAAAAATTTGGAAAAAAGAATATAGAAGACTTGAAAGTTATTGGAATTGATATTTTGGCAAAATTGGATTACAATGATGTGGTGATATGAATTGGAGAAAAAAACTGATTTTGGCTGGATTGTATTTATCAAGAAGTAGAATTCAAAAAAACTTGCAATTTATTGAGAGTATCGAGTATGGAACTAAAGAAGAGATTAAAAAGGTTCAAAAAAATCGTTTAGAAAGTTTGTTATTACATGCATACTTAAACGCGCCATACTACCAAAGAATTTTGAAAGAGTGTGGTGTAATTAATAATGAGAAAGTAAATTTAAATAATTTTGAAAAGATTCCTCTATTAACTAAAGAGATTCTTAGAAAGGAGGGGAAAAATCTATGTTCCAGAGATTGTAATAAAAGAAAACCTTATAAAAATACCTCTGGTGGTAGCACTGGTGAACCTGTTCCATTCATCCAAGATAAGTATTACGATGAATGGAATATCGCAACTAAGATATACTTCAATAAAATATTGGGTAAAGAGATTGGAGAAAAAGAAATTAAATTATGGGGTTCTGATCGAGATATAATAATGGGCAATTTGATGCCAAAGGATCGGTTAATAAATTATTTATATAATAGAAAATTCTTCAATTCTTATAATTTAGATGATAAAAATATTAATGATTTGATAAAACTTAATAACAAATTTAAACCATCCTGCTATTGGAGCTATGTCGATGCCGCATTTGAATTTTCAAAAATCATTCTTGATAAAAAAATTGAAATTGTTAAGCCAAAATTTATAATAACTACTATAGGCCCTCTGTTTGGTGATATAAGAGATGTGATCGAAGATGCTTTCAAGTGTCCTGTATATAACCAATACGGATCAAGAGAAGTGGGAGTAATTGCATGTCAGTGTAAAGAGAAAAAACATCTTCATACATTCCCCTGGTTTAATTTTGTGGAAGTGGTAGATGAGAATAATAATATTGCTAGGAAAAGAGAAGAGGGAAAGATTGTAATTACTAATCTTGCTAATTATTCAATGCCATTAATTAGGTATGAAATAGGCGATGTTGCAATCTCAACAGGATATGAAATATGTGATTGTGGCAGGAACTTTTTTTCATTGGAAGATGTATTGGGTAGGACTCTTGGTTATTTTAAAAAGATGGATGGTTCCATAGTTCATTCTCATTTTATTGTTCAATCTATGTTCTTTAGGAGTTGGATTAAACAATTTCAGATAATCCAGAAAGACTATAATTTAATTATAATTAATATCGAACTTCAAAATCAAATAGATACAACTGAATATAAAGAGGAAATAGCTGAAATTGAGGATAGAATAAGATTTATTATGGGTGAGGAAACAAAAATTAATTTTCGATTTGTTAATAAAATAAAGCCAAGTAAAAGCGGGAAATATATATATACTCTCTGTGATGTTAAAACATGAGTTAGCATGAAAACAAATAAAAAGCTATATAACAGGTATTTCAATGTTAATCTTCAATTTAATTAAAGGACTGACGATCCAGATCGATAGCGTGTTCTAATAAAAAAGATTTTTTATAGTACACCAAGTATAACTTAATATATCGAAAATCCGACCGAAGGGAGGATTTTGTTCTATAAGTAGTGAAATTAATGAAAATTGGAATAGCAGCTAGAGGACTTAGTGTGGAATCGGGTGGAGTTAAACAATATATAGAAAGTTTGACATCAGCCTTATTGAAAATCGATAATACTAATAAGTACTATATTTTTTATAATTTGAACAACTCCAAAGGAAAATTTCCTAAAGCAAATGAAATAATATTGAACTCTTCTTCAAAGTTATTTTGGGATTATTATCTTATTCCAAAAGCAATAAAAGATTATGAATTAGATATAATGCTTTTTCCGAAAAATATATTGCCTTTTTTTATTAATTGTAAATCGGTTATAGTAATTCATGATTTAGCATTCTTTATGAGTAAACTAAACGCTTATCCTTTGAACGATACAATCTATATGCATATGATGATTAAATCTTCTGTTAAACGTGCGAATCATATCATTACTGTATCTGAAAATACAAAACAAGATATTATAAAATATTTAGGTGTCGAGGAGAGTATGATTACCGTAACACATTTAGCATCAAATGAAAAATATAGGAAAATCGAAGATGAGATAAGATTAAATGAGATTAAAAAAAAATATGGTCTTAATGACAAATTCATTTTTTATTGTGGCTCTCTATCTCCCAGGAAAAATATGATTAGATTATTAATGGCATTCGATACTATTAGAAATAAAATACCACACAAATTAGTTCTAACAGGAGGTAGATCATGGAATGATAAAACATTAAATAATTTAATTCATAAGATTGGGGATGACGTGATTAAACTTGGTTTTGTTCCCGACGAAGATACGCCCCTGCTATATAACTTGGCAGATCTTTTTGTATATCCATCTCTGTATGAAGGATTTGGTTTGCCAACATTAGAGGCGATGGCATGTGGTTGCCCCGTTTTCACATCAAATATATCATCTATTCCCGAAGTCGTTGGTGATGCCGGGAAAATGGTTGATCCGTATAATATAGATGAAATGGCAAAAGCGATGTATGATATATTGACAGATGATGAGTTGAAAGATGACATGGTTAAAAGGGGTCAAAAAAGAATAAAAAAATTTAGTTGGGAAAAATGTGCTAAAGAATCACTATATGTTCTTGAAAGAATATATAAGAATGAGTAAATGAAGAATTATCAGATTAGTTAGCCGAACGATGACATTAAATGTATTGAAAAATATTCGATCAATGATTACTTAATTAATTTGAAGGAGACTTATCTGAATGCTTAATCTTCAAAGAAAAATATTAAATAGTAATATAGAAGAACATATGAAAGAAGCAAAATATTATGATAGAATCCATATAGAACTATACAATAGATATGAACAAAATAGAATTACTTCTTCATTAAATAAAGTTATTCAAAATTTTAATATAAATTGTAAAATATTAGAAATTGGTTCCGGTACAGGAAATCTAACTATAAAATTATTAGAAAATGGTTTTAAAAATATAATTTGTGTGGATATTTCAAAAGAAATGATAGATGAATTGAAGAAAAAAATTAGAAATAATAATAATAATAATAATAATATCAAATTTATAATTTCTGATGTTGATTCTTTTTTAGAAAATGACAAATCGAAATATGATATAGTTTTTATGAGTTCAGTTTTACATCATCTTCCGAATTATGGCACAACTTTGAAAAACATTAAAAAAATATTGAATGATAATGGCTGTATCTACATAACTCATGAACCATTGCCGCCACCAAAAAAATCAATGTTAATTAAAATTTTATCGAAATTAGATTTTTATACCTACGCAGTTAGATATCTTTTTTTTATATCGATTGGAAAGTTAAGATTTATCAATAGAAATTGTGAATATTCAGATTATCATACTGGGGACAGGGCTATTGATATATTACAATTGAAAGAGATTTTTAGAAATGATTATAATATAGAGATAAAAAAATATCCTATTGCTAAGTTTGGATTTACTGTTTATGCATTAAATAAATTGAAATATTTTAATAGTTTTGAATTTGTGAGTTGTAGAAAATGAATAATCCATTATTTTCAATAATCATACCTACTTATAATAGAGCTTGGTGTATAGAATGAGCGATAAATAGCGTTTTAGATGTTATGAAAATTATAAATGTTAGAACTGATAGGATTAGTATTATATATGAAGCAATAGATGAAATGGCAAAAGCGATGTATGATGTTTTAATAAATCATAAAATAAAAGATAAAATGATTGAAAAAGGTATAGAAGAGCAAAGGTGTTTAGAGGGAGAAAGCGGCAAGAGAGACACTGGAAAATTTATACAACTTAATTAAATCAATTCCTTACATTAATATCCAGAGCTTCAAAGTAGTAATTGCTGGTGATAGTTATGAAAGAAATAATTTAGAAAATTTAGCAAGAAATAATAATATAAACAATAAAACAATCTTTTTAGGACATATTAAAAATGTAAGAAAAATTTATAAAGTAATTGATATTCTAGTTGTTCATTCTGAATATGAATCTTTTAGTTTAACTATACTAGAAGGACATGCGTATCAAAGGAGAAAGATAATGGATTATTATTCGAGCAAGAAAATGAAATCAACTTGGTAGCTAAGATAATGTTATCATATAATAATTAGGAATTATCAAAAAAATTGTTGAGGAATGCTTCAAAGCAAATTCAAAGGTTTTCTTTTGATAAATATCTCATTAATTTAAAAAGAGTATATGAAAATGTGTGAGCATGAAAAACCATTGATTAGTATAGTCATATTGAATTATAATGGTTTAAAATATTTGAAACGGACGATTCCTCCTATAATGGAATTGGACTATCCATATTATGAAGTAATTGTAGTTGATAATGGTTCTAAGGATGGAAGTCAGGCCTATCTTAAGAGCAATAGTAGAATTAGACTAATAAATAGTCCAAGATTTAAAGAAAAGAATTATGCTTGTAATTATGCAATCAGCAAAGCGAATGGTCAATTTATTCTCCTTTTAGATAATGATTTGTTGATAATTGATAAAAATATATTATCTAATTTAATAATATTTTACAGAAATTACTCGAATGTTGGTTTTATAACAATTGCCTTTTATAATGAGTTTTTTAATAAGTCAAAATCATATGGTGGTTATTTCTGTTTTTATTATATCATGGAAACAAAATATAAATCATTTCATGAAGTTGAAAAGATCAATGGTGCAAAGGTGGGCTTTCCACAAGGTGCAATTCTTTTTTTTAATAAAAAAATTTGGGATGAAGTTGGTGGATATGATGAATATTTATCTTTCGGCGGAGATGATAACGATATTGGTATTAAATCTCTTTTATTAGGATATAATAATTATCTCTTTTCAGAGAAAATACAGATTCATATTGGTTTATCTGAGAGGGAGGATAATAATAAATATGCTGAAAAATTTAAAAATATATTCTATGCACATTTATATACTATATTTAAAAATTATAAATTTATAAATTTAGTAATTTTCCTTCCAATCTATATTATTTTTGCATTAGTAAAGTCAATAAAACAATCAATTCAAAGAAGAAATGCTTCAATTTTTTTAGCATATTTTTCAGGTATATTTTTATTTATAAGAAACATTCCAGTGGCTTATAAAAATAGAACGAAAATTCAATCGAGGCGAATTGTCAAAGATGATATTTTTTTCAAGATTAAACCTCCGAAGTTCAATTGATATGATAAAAAATAGTTATCTAAAACATAACAAAATTTTCCATCAATTTTTTTGGAGAGCTTTTCAAATAGTTGGAAAACATGCTACCACATTGTTCTTCATTGGAAAGTATGCGATGTCAAGCCTATGAACGGTGAGGCATTGCAAATGGTATTCTGGAAGTCGTATCAGTTCGTAGTACTGATGAAGCAGGGTAATGCCTGTGGAGGAAAGGGACTGACAGAAGTGCGAATGACATCAGGGGCACATCTACCACACTCAGAGGTGGGGTGTAGATGACAACAAAACTGGTGTCTAAGACTCAAAAAGCTATACCAATTATAGCTTTAAAAGCTAAGGAAGATCCGAAAAGCAAGTTTACGTCATTAGTACACCTGCTTTCAGAAGATTTCCTAAAAGAGTGTTTCAGGGAGTTAAAGAGAGGAAAATCTCCAGGTATTGACAGAGTAACAGTAACTGAATACGATGAACAACTGGATGAGAATATCGCAGATCTGGTATCAAGGCTTAAAGCAAAGCAATACAAGCCAAAACCGGTTTTGCGTGTCTATATCCCAAAGCCAAACGGCGATAAAAGACCGCTCGGAATCCCAGCCGTTGAGGACAAGATTGTCCAGATGGCATTAAAGAAGATTCTCGAAGCGATCTTTGAACAGGACTTTATGGATATGTCTTATGGTTTTCGTCCCAATCGGAGCTGTCATGATGCTCTTAAGAAAATAGACAAAACCATCATGACCAGCCCGGTCAATTTTGTAGTGGACATGGACATCTCGAAGTTCTTTGATACAGTGAACCACAAACGATTGATGGAATGTCTAAAACAGAGAATTACAGATTCATCTCTGTTACAGCTAATTAGTCGTTTCCTGAAGTCTGGCATAATGGAAGAGGGAGTCTACTGTGAGACAGATCAAGGTACGCCACATGGTGTGGTGCTGAGTCCCGTACTCGCTAATGTATACCTCCACTATGCGTTGGACTTATGGTTTGAGACTGAGGTGATTCCACAGCTAACGGGTTGTGCTCAGCTAATTCGTTATGCTGATGACTTTGTTGTCTGTTTTGAAAAAGAGGAAGAAGCCAGAGTATTTGGAGTTGTACTGAGGCAGCGAATGGGTGAATTCGGACTTACGATCTCTTAAAGAGAAGAGTAAGATTATCGAGTTCGGATATTGTGTATGCCAAAGAGCAAGGAAATATGGCAGGAAATGTGAAACCTTTGATTTTCTGGGTTTTACACACTTCTGCGATAAAACTCGAAGAGGCAAATTCAAGCTTGGGCGGAAGACGTCAAACAAGAAGTTCACACAGAAGATGAAGGATATGAATATATGGTTAAAGAGTGTCCGAAATCTTGTTGAACTGGATGAATGGTGGAAAGTGCTGGGGCAAAAGTTGCTCGGACATTACCAATATTATGGGATGAGCGGCAACATACGATGGCTACGGAACTACTACTATCAGATCGTGAGTCTTGCCTTCAAATGGATAAATAGGCGCAGCCAGAGGAAAAGTTACAACTGGGATCAGTTTAATCGTTTCATCAAATTTAATCCACTCCCAAAGCCTAAGATATATCATTCGCTATACAACCTGAGCCTGTAGAGGATGTGCTTCTGAAGAGCCGGATGAGGGAAATCTTCAAGTCCAGTTCTGTGAGGGGGCTCATAGTAACCTTGGGGCTATTACCTCAACAAAAGGTGCGCTATGAGCTCTACTCGACATTTACACAGATTATTGAAAAAAAGGATATGGTATTTCATGACAGAGTCAAAACATCATCATATTACTGAAAAAATCATTAGAGCCGTTTATAATGTACATAACACTCTTCTATCAGGTTTATCAAAATTCACTTGCTATTGAGTTGCAATCATTTGGTTTTATAATTGGTGTAGAGAAACCGGCACTATCCTAAAAACGAGTTATTTTGATAAAGGATTATTTTAATCGATAACTATATAGACACAGATTAACATTGTCTACCACGGCAACCTTAAATCCGTGTAAATCTGTGTTAATCCGTGTCTGAAAAAAATTTTTCGAACTCTATAAAGAGGTGCTAATTACCCTTAAATTTGAAGTGGATACTAAAAAATATCACGTCTATCTCACTAGCATTTCTTCTGATGTGCTGGGGGCTGAAGATATTGCAAAACTATACGGTGCAAGATGGGACATTGAACTAATTTTCAAAGAGCTTAAAAGTAGGTATGCTCTGGATGTTGTCAATACTACTAATCCTGATATAGTAGAAGCATATATCTGGATTGCCATGCTCACGCTCCTTGTAAGCAGAAGAATATACAATATCGTACGAAGTCTAAATCCTGAAAAGTTGAAGGTACGATATACACAACTATGATGGAGTACGATTTTCTCAGAGAATGTCAGTGATCAGCTCAAACTCATACTACAATATTGTGGGCTCGAATTATCACTTGAGACTTTCATAGATGTTTATTCGAGTCAGGCATTGGATCCCTATGTCAATCGAGATCGTTTTAGAAGTGAATGGTGGGCTTAACCGATGACTAATGAATTTTATTCTATTATAAAATAAATAGACAAATATCTTCATGCCAGATTTCTACAATAGGCATGGAAGTGAATTGAAAACTGTCAAATTTGGTTACACCTCCATTGACAGTATTGAACACATACTTTTCTTCAGTCGGGTTGGTGGACAGCCTCCGCAGCCTTTATAAGTAAAATTTTTATTTCTTATAATAAATAATTACATGGGTTTTTTCTTCATTAATTCTTTTCATGTTCTGTTCAAGAAAAGTAAATGTGACATCAGTTATATCTGCTGGCCACGGCCTTATTGCAACAATTATATCATGATTATTTTCAATATAATTCTTGAATTCATGAAATGTCAAATATTTTGTTCCCAGCATTTTATGGCTGCCATTGTATTCATTATAATATTTTATTTGTTTTTCTACAAAAAAATAGGTTGGATTAATATTGTGGGCTTGTGTTGGTGCTGCCATATAATTAAATATTACTGTTGTGTTCTGATTAGAATTCGATTTAATAATTTCACTGGCTTTTTTAAAATTTACTGTTTTAGCCCATTTAGGATGATTGCTAGCGTCATATCCAATATATATATTTGATACTATAAATACAATAAGTATTAAAATGATAAATATATTAGAATAATTGGTCTTTAAGAATATTGGAGCTATAAATTTATATAATATTATTATTCCATTAGAGATAAATAAAATAAAAATTGGAAGTAGAAAATAACTATATCTCGCTACATCTATTCGTGGTATTGAAACAAATATTAATGGAATACTTACTGCTAGCATCAGAAAAACCGTTTTATCTTTATTATTTTTAAAAAATTTATATGAAAAAATTGAATATAATAAGCCAATAAAAACAATAGGTATCAACCCGGAATTTTCTATTAAATTTAAAAAATGCCAACCCCATGAACAATATGTTGTAGTCCAGTCAGGTCTATTTAGACCTAGTGCGGTTTTAGATAAATAAAGAAATCCTTCTATAATATTAAAACTTTTATATCCCACTACAATGAAAATAGGTAACATGAATAAACATAATAAAATAATAAATCTATAATGCTTATTTTTTTTAATTAGATAATAATAGAAAAAACAAGCATAAAATGAAAAAAGTAGAGACATAGTAGAAATATGTGTTTCAAGAGTTAGGAGTATGATAAATGAAAAAAATATAAGAAATGTTATATTTAGTTTATTATATAAAAATTCCATTATTGGTTTGCCGGATGTATTAAATCTGTCCATACATAAATATCCCAATCCAATAAGAATGAGTGAAAGAAAGGCAGTCATTTCATACATTCGAATCTCCCTTGCCATATGTATAGCTAATGGAGATATTGAAAATAAAAATGCTGAAACAATTCCTACTGATTTATTAAATAGGTTTCTTCCTATGAAATATAATGAAAGAATAATCAGACCAGTGAATATTAAATTAGGAATTCTTCCTGCAAATTGATTAAATCCAAAGATTTTAATTGAGCAAGCAATAATATTAAAATAAATTACTGCTCGATGGCTTACATAACCAGAAGGAAGTATTGGATAAGTTCCATCTAATATGGTTTGTGCTATAATCATTGAATAATATTCGTCAATCCAATAATCAAGTGTAGAAATCTGGTTTAACCTTAATATAGAAGCTAAGATCAGTATTCCGATTAACACTACACTATACCACCCCCTCTCCTTATACATCCATCGTGCGATCCATCGCACCCCCCACAACCGGTTAACCTTCGGATACCTTTGGGTAAACTCCGCTTCTCTCTTTCTCTTAGCAATCTCTTCCTGCCGCGATTCATCCTCGATATCATACAGCATGTCCCTGTTCAGATAAAACGTAACCACTCCAAGCACTATCGTTGCGACCACAAGCGGAATTCTCACATATTCCCGCACCATCCGTCCGGGCATCGTTTCTGGCAGAATGGAATGAACTGCAATCAATAGAAGCAATCCGAGAAAAACATAAGAAATAACCTTCTTAAAATCCACTTCATATAAAAATCGGCGTTCCCTGAATAGGCCTTTTACACCAGCACCTGTTCCCCCGGAGGCCCCTAGTTTGTTAACTAGTAGATCCTTTTTACCAATCTCCATCTGCTGCCTTTTATCTTCAACATTTTCTTGTCCTGCTTCTTTTTTAATGACTTTTAACTTATCATTATTTAAAATATATATGAAAAACCCAAGCACAAATATACTGATCACCAAGAACTGCGTTTGCAATGTTGATAACAAATCCAGAATAATCTTAAAAAAAACAATAACTAATAGATAAATAAAGAATAGTGAAAAAATAATTTTTCTACGTTTTTCTATAGAAGGATTTTTTATTTGGTCTATAATACGATCTATGATACCACTGATAAAAAGAATAAAAAAACCTGAAACAGCAGTGAAAAACAAGAGGAAATGATAAATGTATGGGATTCTACTGATAAAAAATAATATATATATATCAATAAAAATATATAATAAATATAAACTAAAAAATGATGTTAGTGATAAGAAAAAACTTGCTGAGATATTTTTATAGAAAATATTTTTATTTTGCATGTTGAAATAATTCCATTTTTTTTATTTTAAATTAATAGGGCCAATAAAAATCTTTTATCTTAATGACTTAGCCGTATTATCATTCATCTTATGAGTGTCATTTGTTGATTCTCCTTCAACTGCTACTACCATAGGTATTTTTATAAATTTTTCTTTTATTGCAATCTCTGGAATATAGGTTTTCTTCCTCCTTTCTAAGGATATCTTAAATATTCACAATGAATTGTAGGATTGTGGGTATTTTACTTCTTGATAACAATCAAATTTAAACTATTTCCATATATAACCTGCAATATTCCTCAGCCACAGCTTCCCAACTCATAGTCTCAGCTATTTCCCGGCTTCTTAAACCCATCTGCTTAAATGCTTCAGGATCATTCATGACCGTACTAATCGCCTGTGCTATTTCATCAGAATTACCCTTTTGTATTAATATTCCATTGCCATCTATAAGCTCAGAAGTTCCACCTGTATCAGTACTAATAACAGGTAGTCCCGAAGCCATAGCTTCTAATAGGGCATTGCTCATCCCCTCATTAAAAGAAGGTAAAACAAAGAGATCACTTTCCTGGTAAATATCAGCTATATCATCATGATCAACATATCCTTTGAATTCTACCCTGTCAGTAATTTCCAGATCTTTTGCTAATTGATGTAGTTCATCTTCCTGTTTTCCCTTGCCGACAAGAATTAGTTTTACTTTTTTATTCTTTATTTTTTTTATAGCTTTTAATAAAAAACTAATCCCTTTTCTTTCAATTAGCCTGGAAATGCATACAATATTAAATTTCTTAATTTTCTTATAAGTATGATTATTGATATTATTATTAATAGAATTAATATCAGGTTTAAAATCTGAAATATTAATTCCATTATTAATTACACTGATGTCCTGGGATGGTGAACTTTCAAGAGCCAGTTCCTTTAATCCTTCGCTATTTGCAACTACTGCACTGGATTCCCTCCATATTCTATTAATTAACGGTTTTAATAAAATATACTGAAAAGAGAACCTATCATTAAAACCAGGTACATCTGAACCTCTTAGTGAAACAACATACGGTAAATTCTCTTTAAATAAATACGCTACTGCACCACAAGGGATTCCAAAAAAAGTATGACAAATATCGTATGTTTTTTCTAATAATAATTTCTCAATAAATTGTTTTGCCTTCCAGCTATAAGTAAGAATTTCCTGTTGTGTCCAGTAATGAATATCTTTTTTATTAACAGGAAGTTTATAAATATTTACTGATTCATTAATTGTCTCAGTTTCAAAATAATCAGATGGAGATGAAGTAACCAGATCTACCTTCATCTTTTTATTTGCAAGGACTTGTAAAATAGATTTACAAGCATAGCTACCACCCCCCCCTATTGGTGGATACTCATAATTCAGCATTAAGATTCTCATATTATTCTAGCATCAATTTATACTTTTTTTTTTATTAAAAACGGTTCATTTTTCCTCTATTTAACTTAAAATTGATTAAATTCTATTTAATTCTTTCTGTATCTCTTATTTAACTTTTTTTATCTAATTGGTTTAAAAATTGATGGCAATTCTAATTTTTTCTAATAATTTTTAATAATTAAAAATTCATAAATAAGTGAATTATTACCATAAT
>JAIOQW010000187.1 GCA_021108405.1 Methanosarcinales archaeon | reverse complement strand
AAAATGTATTAGCATGGAAGTAAGTATGAAAAATTCGAATATTTCAAATGAAGCGTTTTTCCTTTCGGAGGCATATGCAATCGGGGTGAAGCTTTCGAAGAAGGTTGGTAGAGTAAAGAAGAGGCCTTACGGCCTCCCCCTCCTCATCAAACCATACATACCGATTACCAGTATACGGCTTTCGTTGGGGCTATCCCATTGCAAGAGATGGACTATTCAAGTAATTGGAAAAGCTCAATACATCGTGAACACTTTTAATATCGACCCCAAATGCATCCTTCGTGATGCATCATGGACGCTAAAGAAGAAGAAAGAATAGTTGCCGTAAAACTGTAAGTTGTAGGTGCCAGATATATAGCAGATGCTTAGCACATAGCACTTGCTGTGTGGAGCGAGTGGATATACTAGTTAGCTGGAATTTCCAACATATTGTGAATATTGATCGCATCCATACTTTCAATTCAGTCAACTTAGAGTTGGGTTATCCCATGTTGGAGATTAGAAGCCCAAGGGAGGTTATTCATGAAAAAGAAATATTATGCAGTAGAATTTCAGGCATGAAAGCTAGCCCCGTTGGTGCCCCGGATTTGAGCGTTAGCGAAGTCCGGGATAATGACTAAGGAATATCTTCAAATAAAATAAAGAGCCAGATAATCTGGCTACTTTTTTTCCAGTATATCAAGTATAACTTAACATACTGAAAATGCTTCACATTTTCTAATCTTCAGTTCCTTCGAAAGCTTCACTCCATAAAATCCGAGCGTTAGCGAGGATTTTATTCCAATTTAGGCTTTAGCCAGGGCATCATAGCACGAAGTTCTTTCCCAACTACCTCTATTTCGTGTTCATGCTCCCTGCGTTCCATGGCCTTTAATACAGGACTGTTAGCCTTACCCTCAAGCACGAACTCCTTAGCAAATTCACCGCTCTGTATCCTGTCAAGTGCCTCTTTCATCGCAGCCCTTGACTGTTCATTAATGATCTTCGGACCTACTGTCATTCCACCATATTCCGCAGTATTGGATACGGACTCCCACATATTAGCCAGTCCGCCTTCATGGATCAAATCAACTATCAGCTTTAATTCATGCAAGGTTTCGAAATATGCAATCTCAGGCTGGTAACCAGCCTCGACAAGAGTCTCAAATGAAGCCTTGATCATACTGACCACACCACCGCACAGGTCAGTCTGCTCACCGAACAGGTCTGTTTCAGTCTCTTCTAAGAAGGTCGTCTCTATCACACCGGCCCTGGTACATCCTATTCCCCTGGCATAAGCCATTCCTATCTGTTTGGCGTTCCCGGTAGCGTCCTGATGCACTCCCAGTAGACCCGGTACGCCGTTCCCTTCCTGGTAAGTACGTCTGACCAGATGGCCAGGACTCTTCGGAGCTACCATGAACACATCTATATCTTCAGGCGGAGTGATCTGGTTGAAATGTATATTGAATCCATGTGAAAATGATAAAGCATTTCCTGATTTGAGGTTTGGAGCAATCTCGCTGTAATATATACTTGATGCAATCTCATCAGGAACCAGCATCTGGATAATATCTCCCGCTTGAGCTGCCTGTGCTACAGTCTTGACAACAAGACCATCTGACTGAGCCTGTTTCCACGAAGTACTCTCTTTTCTTAATCCGACTACTACATTCAGTCCGGAATCATGAAGATTCTGGGCCTGAGCATGTCCCTGACTCCCGTATCCGATGACCGATATAGTCTTATCATTAAGGACACCGAGATCAGCATCCGAATCATAATATATTTTTACCATTGTAATATCACTTCTGTTCTACTTAAATTCCACTTAGTTCTTCTTTATTAACTGATCTTAACAACTTTCTCACCACGGTTCATGGCAATCTTACCTGTACGGACAATTTCGATGATCCCGTAATTGTGTAATAGTTTCTCAATAGCATAGATCTTATCCCCGGTCCCTGTAACTGCAACAACTACAGTCTTCAATCCAACATCTACTATCTGGGCACGAAACACATCTACAATAGCCAGGATCTCAGACCGGGATCCTTTATCGACCTTAACCTTAAATAGAGCCAGTTCCCGCTCAAAGCTCTCATCAGGGGCAAGGTCACTCACCCTGATAACATCAATAAGCTTATTTAATTGTTTGGTCACCTGTTCCAGGACATGATCATCTCCTGCAACCACTATCGTCATTCTGGATATTTCCGGGTTATCTGTGATACCTACTGCAAGACTCTCAATATTATATCCCCTGCGGCTGAATAATCCGGCTACTCTTGTCAGCACACCCGGTTTATTATCAACCAGTACACTTAATGTATGCTTCATGATTTAACCTCCAGATCAAGTATCTCATTAATAGCCGCTCCCGCAGGTACCATAGGAGAAACATTCTCTTCGGATTCCACTACAAAGTCAATAACTGTTGGTCTGCCCGAATCCACTGCCTGCTTTAATGCAGGACAGACTTCATCAGGTTCGGTTACCCGAAGACCCAGTGCACCATATGCTTCTGCAAGCTTGACAAAATCAACACTATTACTTATAGTTGTATGGGAATATCTATGGTCAAAGAATAATTCCTGCCACTGCCTGACCATTCCCAGATATCCGTTATTTAATATAGCTACGATCACAGGTATATCATTAACGACTACAGTAGCAAGTTCCTGGGAGTTCATCTGGAATGAACCGTCTCCTGCAATATCAAACACGATCTTATCTGGATATCCCATCTTAGCACCCATAGCTGCAGGGAAACCATATCCCATTGTGCCAAGTCCTCCTGAAGATATGAAGGTCCTTGGATTTGTGAACTTGAAATATTGAGCTGCCCACATCTGGTTTTGCCCAACTTCAGTCACAATAATGCTATCCGGATACATCTCGTTTATTTTCTCGATGATATACTGAGGTTTTAATTTATCATCTGTATGATAATGTATTGGATACTGTTTTTTCCAATTATCTATTTTCTCAATCCACGGTGCAGTATCAGCCTTCTGTTGGGATTCCTGTATAAATTTCACAAGCATCTTCAATACTGACTTTGCACTGCCCACAACAGGAAGATCAACTCTTACATTCTTACTGATCTCTGCAGGGTCAATATCAATGTGGATGACTTTGGCATTAGGTGCAAAAGAATCTACTTTACCTGTAACCCTATCATCGAACCTGACACCTATAGCGACCAGTACGTCAGATTCCTGTATGGCAAAATTGGCATACTTGGTACCATGCATTCCAGGCATCCCCAGACATAATGGGCTTGTATCGGGAAAACCGCCTTTTCCCATAAGAGTGGTAGTTACCGGTGCGTTAATTGCCTGTGCCAGTTCAACAAGTTCTTTACTGGCATCGCCTGAGATAATACCTCCGCCAACATATAAAACAGGACACTTTGCTTGTAAAATGATGTCTGCAGCCCTTTTTATTTGATTCTTATGTCCTGCTTTTATAGGTTTGTATCCACGCAGTATCACCTTCTCAGGGTATTCGAAATCAACTTCATCAGTGGTAACGTCCTTTGGCAGGTCAATAAGGACCGGGCCCTGACGACCGGTAGATGCTATATGAAAAGCCTCTTTGATTATACGGGGAAGGTCATTGACATCCTGTACTAGGTAGTTATGTTTAGTGATAGGAAGTGTAATACCTGTGATATCAGCTTCCTGGAATGCATCGTTCCCGATCATCGGTCTGGGTACCTGACCGGTAAAGGCTACAATAGGTATCGAGTCCATATATGCATTGGCAATACCGGTAACAAGATTTGTGGCTCCCGGACCGGATGTTGCAATACATACACCTACTTTTCCCGTAGCACGTGCATATCCGTCTGCTGCATGGACTGCTGCCTGTTCATGTCTTACAAGTATATGTTTTACATCTGCATCGAACAGTTCATCATAGATGGGTAGCAGTACACCGCCAGGATATCCGAATATTACTTTTACATTCTCGGCGCGTAACGATTCGACAAAAGCCTTTGCCCCTGTCATCCTGGTTTTTTTGCTCATCTATTTATTCCTCCGATTATTCTTTTTTTTATTTAATATTTAAGTTTGAATCCCTATTGTAAAAGATTTATTGTTTTTTCTTATTGTTAATTTATCTAATTATTTTATTAAACGGTTAATACCTTCAAGGACCGCTTCTACTGAAGCCATGATAATATCTGTTCTGGCACCACGAGCTGAGATGACTTTACCATCCCGGCTCAGTTTCACCCATACTTCCACCAGGGCGTCAGTCCCTCCGGTGATAGCATCCACATGATATTCGTCCAGCCTGATATCTGCCACACCTGCTATCCCTTTTCTAAGAGCAGTAATAGCTGCATCCACAGGTCCGTCTCCAATTCCTGCTTCAACTACTTCATCTGAGTTGACCTTCAACTTAATTGATGCAGTAGGTGTCACTTTATTGCCCGACACCACTGTTAATTCTTCCAGTTTGACCTTGGGCTCGCGAATAATGTTTAATACCGTCTCGGCTATTGTCTCAAGGTCAGCATCAGTAACATGTTTACCCTTATCACCCAGTTCTTTAACTCTGTATATGATCTCATTTAATTGTTTATTAGTTACATCCAGACCCAGTTCCTTAAGAGCCAGTATCACCGAGCTCTTGCCAGCATGTTTACCAAGCACGATCTTACGTTCTCTGCCAATTGATTCAGGTTTAATAGGTTCATAAGTGGAAGTATCAGCAAGCAGACCATGGACATGGATGCCAGCTTCATGTGTAAAAGCATTTCCGCCTACAATGGCTTTATTGGGTGAAACCAGGAGCCCTGTCAATCTACTCACAAGCCTGGAAGTAGTATAGAGGTCCTTGCATACGATCCTTGTCTTATAATCATAGATGGTTTCCAGGGCCATTACAACTTCTTCAAGGGAAGTATTTCCTGCCCTCTCACCAATACCATTGATCGTTACATGAACCTCGGAGGCACCTCCCCGCAGGGCGCTCAGCGTATTCGCAGCAGCCAGCCCGAAATCATTATGACAGTGGACTGCCAGTGGTCTTTGTAGAGTTGAAAGGTCCTTGAATATTTCATAGGCCGTCTCAGGTACCAGTAGCCCGACGGTATCACAAAAAACCAGACGGTCTGCGCCTGCATCAATTCCATCGCTATATAAGGACTTTAAGAACTTCATATCTGCACGTGATGCATCTTCTCCGCTCAACTCGACAATAAGTCCGTGGTCTTTGGCATACTGCACAGTATCAATAGCCATCTGCCTTACAGTTTCCCTGTCCTTTTTAAGTTTAGTCTTAATATGGAGATCAGATACCGGGACTACCAGATGGATGGAATCTACCTCACACTCAAGTGCATAATTGATATCTTCCTCCCGTACACGGCAATAACTGCATATCTCTGCATTAAGCCCTTCTTTAGCCACTGCATGAATAGCTTCTCTTTCCCCTTTGGAAGTGATGGCAGAACCAGCTTCAATTATATCAACACCAAGAGCATCAAGCTTGTGTGCTATTATAACTTTATTCTGTGTGGAAAGAGACACTCCAGGTGTCTGTTCACCGTCGCGTAGCGTGGTATCTAAAAACCGTATGTCTCTATTGACAAATAAAACGATCCCTTCTTGTCATGATATTTTCTCCTGTTAAAGATTTTATAAGCAGCGAATTAACATAATGCTAACATATAAAAAAGTATCGAAGATTTGGGCCTCGTAGGTCCATACCAAACATTTATTAGAACTACGATACAATAAAAGATAGATGGATAACGAACTGGAAAAGATAAGGCAACAGAAACTAAAAGAGATGATGGATACGATGAACAGCCCACAATTACCAGATACACCTATTGAAATAACTGATCAAAATATTGGCACAGCTATTAATGATTACCCTCAGTTAGTAGTAGACTGCTGGGCTGTATGGTGCGGACCATGTACAATGGTTGCACCAACGATTGAAGCCCTTGCGAAAGAAAAGTCCCAAAAGGTTGTATTCGGAAAGCTTGACATTGACCACAACCACCAAACTGCAATGAAATATTCCATTTCAGCAGTACCCTCAATACTGGTTTTCAAGAACGGCCAATTGAAAGGAAAGATTCTCGGTGCACTACCTAAATCTCAAATGGATAACAAAATAACTGAATTATTACAGTGATCATCGTTTGGTTTAAGTATTAACATTAGATATTATTATATATGTTAGGATTTATTCCGGTCATATTTCAATTCGTACCTATTACTATCTTTTCTGCTTTTTTTATATTGATAATATTTTGGGTTAAGTATGTAAACAAACTTGATTTGAAATCAGTAGGCTCTGACATATGTCTATGTGCCGTGTTCATCCAGATAACATTACTTGCCATGCCAGTATGGATGTCTTCCAGGATATACTTCAATATCCTCGGGCATGTAACTGTTACTGTTTTGACTGTTATGATGTGGCTTATGACAGTATGGCTACTTAAGCATGGCAAAGCCTCACGTACACGGTCCTCTGGTTTTTTTCATAAAATAGCAGATTGTATAAAAAAACAGAGCATCATCCGGGAAAGCCTTTCTTATATCCTTGGTACTTTTGCTTTTACTATCAGCCTGATGATGATACTTAACATGGTATGGTACAGCCAGGAATATAACATGAACCAGACTGTCCTTTTTATACTGGCAATATTAAGTTCGGCAGCAATAGGATATGGAGGATACAACATATACCAATATTTACAAAATGAGCAGTACAGCCAGAGTTTCGAGAGATTTGTCAAAGAGATCACAAGGGACAATGTACTAATGTCAATTCAGCAGGGATCAAACCAGATGCATGATCGTGATCCCGTCCAGCCTGTTGTAGATATTATAAGAGGTTCAATCATGGAAGGTATACCAGGTCCTTCTTTGTATGGTTTAAATTTATTGGAAAAAAGCTGTATAGAACTATTAACTGATTCAGGGCTGCGGCGTACTAATCTTAATAAGATCACTTTTCATTATATCACTTATATAGATGATTTTGGAAAACTGGCACTGCGAATGGATGAAGATGAGGCTGCAAGTAATTCCATACATAGTATGGCTGAAATCGGAATTTGTGCTGTATCAAAGAACCTTGAGACATCTGTAGAGGATATACTACAAAGGCTTTCTGAATATTATGAAATATTACAGTTAAAGGAATTTGAAGTGATGAAATTATCTGTAACTGGTGGTATTAGCCAGGTCGGTTCAGCAGCCGGTGCCCATGGGATGGAATCAGCGTCCTTAAAATCCGGTGATATCCTAGATAGAATGGGAGCCCTGGAGGTAAGGAACAGGGATAGCACTGCACTTAAAGAAATAATTTCTGCATTATACAATATTGGTAAAGAATCCATAGGTACACAACAAGAGAGTTCGGTTAAGCACATTGCAATTAAATTACGTAATATAGGTATATCAGCCATTCAAACAGGACAAACAGATGAAGCTTTACAGATAGTTACTAATCTTGAAGAACTGGGTATAACTACTGCGTCTGATACAATGGAAGTAGGAACCCAGCAGATCATATGGTCATTAAAAGATATTGGAGTTGCATATGGATATCAACAGACAGAAACAGGTATTAATATGTCTGTAAATGCCCTGGGCAATATTGGCAGGAGATCTTCAAAATATCAATTGAACGATGCGGTTGAGCAGGCTCTCTGGTCATTAAAAGAAGTAAGTAGATATCCAATAGCAGACGGCATGGAAACCGCAATCAAGAAATCTGCAATATCTTTTGCCGGAATGGCTGAACTGGAGAATGATAAAGTAGAGCAAACACTTCTGGATATTAAACAATATTTCCATTCAGGAGATGTTGCGGAACGGTTCAATAAATTCGAACATGAATATTTCTCTGCAAGAAAGACTACCGGAGCACGGTGATGAAGGATATAATATATGTTATTGATACCTCTGGTTTTATTGTGGGTATTAAAGTGCCACCTACCTCAATTGTTACTGTTCCCGGAGTAGTGGATGAGATAATTGATAAGAGTACGAGACTTAGGTTTGATCTGCTGCATGATGCAGGTTTAATAGTGGATATTCCTTATGGGGAATATAAGGATACCGTCAGATCAGCGTCAATTTCCACAGGTGATGATAGTGTACTATCAAATACTGATATTGATATTCTTGCTAAAGCACTGGAATTAAGTAAGAGATCTGATGTGATACTGATCACTGATGATTATGCTGTGCAGAATGTGGCAGCTATTCTGGATATAAAATATCAGCCGGCTGCAACTTCCGGAATTACAAAAAAGATCAGGTGGGAATTAAGGTGCACTGGATGCGGATCAGTTGCCAGATCAGGCACAGAATGTCCCATCTGTGCATCGAAGATTAAAAGATATAGGATAAAATAGGAATTGACATAGGAATAAATTTATATTGTCGTAGGATGAATTACATGTTGGTATTGTTATGAAGAATATCAGAGAGCTTATTAAGAAGGCTTTGGAACTTCAACAGAATGGTTTATCAGAGGGACAGATAGCAGATGAGCTAAATGTTTCCAGGGAAACAGCTACCTGGCTGCTGGCACATTCACCAAAAGGTGATTTATCCCAGGCACCCAAAGACATCTATGTTAACTGGGCTAGTATCGGAAGAAGTGCAGTACGTATGAGTTTAATGTCAAGTGCTCTCTGTGACCTCTTTATTGAAACCCTGGAAAAATCCGGATCTAATGTGGACATTGTTGTAGGTGTAGACCTAAATGGCATAGCTATAGCTACCCTGATAGCAGAGGAACTTGAAATTGGACTGGCTGTGTTCCATTCAGGTAGAAAGTCACAAAGCGGGTCAACAGGTATGATCTCCCACAATTATGCAAAGGTGGAAGGGAAGGATTGCATTATTGTAGATGATGTGATCACTACTGGTCGTACGATCAGAGAAGTGATATCCCTACTTAATGAAGAAAAGGCCACACCTACTGCCGCAGGAGTATTGATCGATAAGGTGGGCTTTGATTCTATCGAAGGTATTCCGGTATGTTCGCTGCTCAGGGTATCAAGGATCGATAAAATATAATATTTTTTTTTAAAAAAAGCGCCCGGACCGGGATTCGAACCCGGGTCGAAGGCTCGACAGGCCTTCATGGTAGTCCCCTACACTATCCGGACATATTGATATTAATCAATTCATCAATATGAAATAAGTACTTTTGAATACGGTTCATTGCATTTAAGCCTTACGTTGAATAATACAATATGATCATGGTTTATATCATCCGAACAGGAGTAAATTATAATGAGAGAAGTCATCCTCAAAATATCAATGCCTGATAACTGGGTAAAAGAAACAGGAATACAGTTCACCACACCTATCAAATTCAAAGAGTGTATGCCCTATGGTGAGTCAGGCGGAAGATGTCTTATTGAGATAGATGGTATAAAAGATAATTCAGATGAGATAATTGCACATATCCAAAAACATCCTGATGTATGCCGGATCGATATATCTCAATCAAAGAATGGTATTCTGGGTTCAGTTGTTACTAATAAATGTGCAGCTTGCAGGGCACTTACGGGTTCTGACTGCTTCCTTACTTCAGCCTTGAGTCTTGAAGACGGAAGTGTTGAATGGAAACTTATCACCAGTGCTAATGGTTCTCTTACTCAACTGATAGATAAACTTGAAGAGAACGGGTGTATGGTTGAAATAACAAATACATCACATTTAACTGATAACAACCTGCTGACCGGCAGGCAGGAAGAGATCATCCATACGGCTATTGAAAAAGGTTATTATAATTACCCAAAAAATATCACGATCAAAGAACTGGCACTCATGTTCAATATTTCTCCATCTACGCTTGGTGAGATCATCCAGAGAGGCGAGAAGAAGATCATTTCCGAGTATTTTCATGATAAAGCAAAGAACAAAATCCTCCCTTCGGTCGGATTTTCTTGACTGAGGCTCTTAAAAGAGCTGAAGATTAGAAAATGTGAACGGAGTGAGCATTTTCGATATAAAGCTATACTTGATATACTAAGATAAATGCGGGGAGCGGGATTCGAACCCGTGAATACCTTCGTAACAGGATCTTAAGTCCTGCGCCTTGAGCCCCGGAAGACGATTGATGTTCCGGATTGGCCTGGCTTGGCTATCCCCGCAATATGGGGTGTATAGATTTATTTCTCTTTATTTCAAACTATCGCATCGAAACTATTAAAAGTAAGTATGTCTTTTAACATCATTGCTGAAGTATTAAATATGCATATATATAAATAAATGATCAAACATTAGCATATCCGACACAATACTAAAATCCAGTTATTTCCATTGATATATTAGATACAGATACGACTATTAATCTGTGTAAATCCGTGTGAATCTGTGTCTAAAAAAAAACAACTGTGAAATTGGATAGTGTCGCATATCCTAATAAATAATAATAAGAATAATTAAAGGAGATATTATCAATGTCACGATTCCCGGAAGCTGAGGCTCATCTATTACATGTCAAGATATGCATGGACTGCAATGCACGAAATCCTGTGAAATCCACCAGATGCAGAAAATGTAAATCCAAACAACTGCGAATGAAATCAAAAGAGAGTAGAAGTATTTAATTTTAATATGAGCGTCGAAGATCAGTTAAATGAATTAATTACTACCCATGGTGCCGTACACCTGACCCTTATTGACCCGGATAATCAATCTCCTGAAACAGCAGGTACGATGGCTGCCATGGCTGCCGAAGGTGGGACTGATGCTATCATGATAGGGGGTTCCACCGGAGTTGGCGGAAGTATCCTGGATAATACACTCAAAGCAATAAGGAAGCAGACTGACCTGCCCACCGTACTGTTCCCTGCCAATGCAGGGGGGGTAAGTAAACACGTTGATGCGATTTTTTTTATGAGTCTCCTTAACTCAAGGGATGTAAATTATATCACTACAAATCAAGCCATTGGTGCTCCGATGATAAGAAAAATAGGAATTGAACCTATTTCTATGGCATACATCCTCATCGAGCCCGGGGGCACAGTAGGCTGGATGGGGGATGCAAGATTGATCCCTCAAAATAAACCGGCTATAGCTGTTGCATATGCCCTGGCCGGGAAATATTTCGGCATGCATTATATCTATCTCGAAGCTGGCTCAGGTGCTGATAGAAACGTACCTCCTGTTATGGTTGGTGCTGTGAAGCACGCTGTAGGCGAAGAGACAAAGGTTGTTGTAGGCGGTGGTATCCGCGATGCAAAGACTGCGGCTTCCCTGGTAAAGGCAGGTGCTGATATGATAGTCACAGGTACTATTGTAGAGCAGGTCAGTGATGTACGGTCCAGGATAGCAGAATTGGTTAATGCAATAAGATCCAAACCGGTTTAGTCCCTGAATTCTATATAAGGTAACGTTTCTTCAATCCCTTCAACTTTATCATAGAGGTCTTTCTGATCTATAAATGGTCTTTTTCCGATAATAGTATGTGCACGTTTTTTGCCTATACCAGGCAGGTAATATATCAATTTCGGATCAGTATTATTAATATCCAATGGATAGGGTACCCCGGTTAATGAGCGCTGACCGTATCCTGATACTGTGATATCTACGAACCTGCCCGTAGGCAGTTTTGAAGGGATCCCTACCAGCAATGGATATGATGCAAATTGCCTGCCAAAAGTAATACCGTTATATACCTCACACATCACATCCTTCAAGACCGTACCAATAGGCACCACGCGTTTTAACATAGGATGGTCTATCTTTTTTCTGACCTTTTTCTTGAATTTGATAAACTGATCGTGATATTGATATTGATCCATATTATTTTCTTTGCTAATGGGCGTATCAGGGAAGACCATTACCTGCCTGAGATTGATCCTTCTTACCATAAGGCCAGTATCAAGTATGTTCTTAAGGAATGCAAAGTTCAACCTGAAGGTTTCCGGTGTTTCATTTTTAAGACCATGAATTATATTGATACCTGGCAGAAGCTCAGGCAGACCATTCTTACCCCTGGCACTGCCTATACGGTTGATCAGCCGGATTGCATCCAGTACATCTTCGGGCATGGCTTTTAGATTATTTGCCTTAATGACTGAAGGGTCAGCAGATTCCATACCCATTGCAGCCACATCCCCGGAAGTGTGGTACTGTACAATTGTCCTGGCGATCTTTTCACACTCATCAGGAAACGCAGCAATAGTTCCCGGATTGGCATTATCCATATGAAGTACCTTCAATTGCGGGGCAGTTTTGCGGATGCCTTTATACAATCGTTCTATGGCTTTAGGGTCAGGTCTTAGAAGCTCATCTCCTGTATCTTTTGCCATGAAACTAAACAGGTCGCTCTGTCTACCAATCCTGAAATACCTGGCACCATTGTGATATAAGGAATCAACCTCGGATATTATGTCTGTAATGTCCCTAAAATCAGGATCACCATAGAAGGGTTCAGTACAAAAGCTGCAATGATCAGGTCGTCCGCATCCCCGGAAAGTCTCAAGTTCACACATTACATGCGGATAATCAGGGTGCTGTTTGATCACAAATGCTCCTTTTACACTCCATCTTGCAATCTCTACAGTGGAACGAGATCGTTGTGGTATGGATTCCGGGTTGTGGAATGATGATTTTGATCCAAGTATGTCATAAGTAAGTGCTTCAATGTCTTTTAAAGCCAGCATCAGTCCGGGAAGATCAAAATCGTCTGCTTTGCTACCACCCTGGGTGCCGTATCCTAACCGTATGGGACCGCCCAGTATAACCGGTCTGCTCGTAGCAGCATGTGCGATATCATTGATCTCTGATAAGTTGATAGGAATACCACGCAGGTATTTTCCCGGAACTGTCATGCCTGCAATGATAATGACCAATCCGGCTTTTTGAAAAATGGTCTGGCCCTGGCCTTTTCTTATCTGGTCTATGGTTAAGTAATGGATATGGTTTTGGGATATGCCCCTGTCTATTATAGCACCTGCAATGTACCTGGGATAGGGTGAGATATAAGGTGGTACTCCAAAACAGGCGGGTTCATCTACATATCCGTCAATTATGAGGATGTGGATCGGGTTTTTCCTCCTTAATTTATTAGGTTACTTATTTACGCAGTATCTTTTCAAGAAAATCTCCTAATAAAACTCCTACAATAAATTCTACGGTAACAATTGCAAGCAGTATTACAAAAACAACTGTACTGCCAAATCCGGCAATAAATCCTCCCAATATTCCTGTTATAATTCCCCCTGTTAATCCACCGAATATAAATGCCATTATTCCAATAGCAAGTCCTAAGATGAAACCTATCATCAGTCCTTTTTTCAATATCTGAAAATAATTCTCAGTTCCTTTTCTGAAAAAACCATATAAAAAACCTAAAAAAATAATGAGAACTGTAAGAGAGTCGGCCATGTTTATTTACCTCTTTTTTCAATATGTTATATGAAGTATACTTTTTTAATAGTATATCAAATATAACTTAATATACTCAGTATGTCCGAAAAACTTTTTGATTTTCTTTCAATTATAGGTATCCACTTCAAATCTATGGGTATTATAAAAAATATTAGACAGGATCAACAGGATCAATAGATCAACAGGATCAACATCCTGTAAATTCTGTCAAAATACCATACTTTTTGAAGTGGATACTTGAAGAGGTGTTAATTGCACTTAGATTTGAAGTGAATATGTTGATTCTCTCTATAAGCCATCCATTGAGTAATGAAGAGACAGTTTAGTGAAATAGAACCACAGATGAACACAAATAAACACAGATAATGGTAAAATAATATATATTAGCACCACTAATTAAAATATTTGTGTTCGTATATATACCTATATTGCAGGAAAAAAATTATTACTTCTTGCAGCCTA
>JAIOQW010000279.1 GCA_021108405.1 Methanosarcinales archaeon | reverse complement strand
ACAAATGGAAATAACGTGGATGCAAATGGAAATAACGATGATGCAAATGGAAATAACGATGATGCAAATGGAAATAATGTAGATGCAAATAGAGTACAAGAACAATTTGAGATATCCAGGCAAAAGCTTAAAAACGCACAGAATCAGTTCCGGATTACAAAGGACAGACTTGAGGATGCCCAGGATATCTTTCATGACTCAAGAAACCGGTTCATGCAGCAAAAAGAAAAATTTGCAGGAGCAAGAACCACTCAAAACGGTAATGACCTTAAACATGCCACAAAGGACTATTTGAATACCACTATCGAATATACGATCATTCGTCTGGAGTCACTTATAGATAAAGCAGAAACGGCAGAGGAAAATGGAAATGCTCCTTTTACATCCACTGAATTATTTGAAGGATACATCGATGATCTCGAAGACCTTAAGAGCGAGGTTGAGATTGCCGAAACCAGAGAGGACTTCCAGGCTATAACCATAGAGATCAGGGACATATGGGAGCATATCTATATGGAGTCGAAATATTTCCTTATGGGAAGTGCGCATAATAGAGGAGGATCATTCCTGGAGCGCAGTGAGGATATATCTCAGCGTATTGAAGCTGAAATCAACGAACTTGATGAGGCTGGTGAGGATACTGATAAACTTAAGGATCTTCTGGATGATTACAATGATGCCCTAAATGAGGCAAATAAGAATCGTAACAGGGTAACTGAGAGATTCGAGCACCATGATGGGTTCTACAATAATGGAGAATTATCAGACCCTAAAGATGCAAGGAAACTTCTTAGAGAAACTAATACGTATATGAAAAAGGAACACCATTCATTAAGAGAGGCAAATTCCATATTGCGCATGATCTTTGCTGAACTTAAGGAGCACAGACCAGGTGTAGTGAACTTATCTGGGACCGGAAGTGTAGAGGCTGTTGGAGATGGCAAAGCCGTTTTATCAGGTGATATGACTGTTGATCTTAGTGCGCATAGTGGTGTATTGACCATTACTGATTTCGCAGGCGATGCTCAGATCAATGTGACAGGATATGGCACTAAAAAGGAAATCGGTTATGATACTGTTATTTATAATGGAATAAATGGAAGTGCACAGATCAGCGGAAGCAGTATTACTATAGTGATCAATGGCGAAGGTATCGAACTATTTGCCGAGGGGACTGGCAGTGCGATACTTTGCGGAAATGGTACCTACACTGCTTATCCGGAAGATGGAGAGAGCATAAACGGTGAATGGGCGGTGCCTATATATACAGACGAAGATGCAACTGAGGATGTAACTGAGGAAGCAACTGAATAGGATAAAACAGAGGTAATTAATATGAATCTAAAGACGATTTCAATTCTGTCTATCCTGATAATAGGCATGGCTGTTTCAGGATGCATAAATCCTTCCGAAGATACATCCACAGATGAAACTACATCACCAGCACACACATCTACATATGATTCCGGATCAGTATCTTCAAATGTATCTACCAATGTATCTACCAATGTATCTACCAATGTATCTACCAATGTATCTACCAGTGAAGTCATGGATAGTGAGATATCTTCTATAGAGGCAGATATAGCTGAATTAGAAGCTTTGCTAAATGATATTGAAAGCATTCAGGAAGAGAATTTCAGCGAACTGGATGGGCTTGATTTTTAAAGCCTTTCCATTTTTTTATAGTATATCAAGTATAACTTGATATATCGAAAATGCTCACTCCATCCACATTTTCTAACCTTCGGCTCTTTTAAGAGCCTCAGGTGAAGATTCTATGAATCTTCTAATCTTCAGTTCCTTTGGAGCTTCAGTCAAGAAAATCCGAGCGCTAGCGAGGATTTTGTTCGTAATAAAGAGCTTACGATAATTAAACGTCATAGTTAAATCAAGAGTAACATGTATTTGAAAATTCGTATCTTAACTAATAGTATAAAATAGATTATGTACTTTACAACTAATATGAAACGTATGCTCTGGTGGCTGATTGCGGGCACAAAAGGTGGAGTGAACCGTGCCAGAATAATCAATATATTGAATGAACGCCCGTATAATGCTAATCAGTTATCAGAAGTAGTAGATTTGGATTATAAAACAGTAAGACACCATCTCAAGGTTCTTTCTGAAAATAATATTATTGTTTCCACTGGAAATGGTTATGGAACAATGTATTTCTTATCATCAACCATGGAGAAGGATTATGCTTTGTTTGAAGAGATCTGGGAAAAAATTAATAATAAATTCAAGTGAAAAGGTGGTAATATGCAGCAATTTATCTACGATCCGGTATTTATAACAAATGTCAAAATGATAATAAACACGGCAAATATAGTGTTGCTATTGCTATTATTAGCTATTTATATACGAAGTTACTCTAAGATCAAATCGAAGTTCACACTTGGATTGATGATTTTTGCATTTTTATTACTTATGCAAGAGGTCACTTTAAGACCATGTATGAATTCTGCTATCTGCGAACATCGTGTTTGCGTTATCGGACCATTTGATATGGTGCCGGATATAATTGGGTTTCTTGCACTGTTAGTGTTAATGTATCTCAGTTCAGAATGAATTTGGGTATGATTTGGGTATGATTTGTATTAAAATTCGGTGAAATCACTTATATGTACATGCCAATTAATTATTACCCAAACGGGATAATAATTGATAGGAGGAAAAATAAATGAAAAAAAGTGTAATAATTGGTGTATTGATTGTCGGACTTATTGCAATTTCCATCGGACTTGCTGCTGCCCAACATGGTCAGGGTAAGGGCTATGCCAGCGAAAATTTTGTTGATGGTGATGGCGATGGTATTTGTGATAATTTTGGTAGCTGCCCCAACTTTGTAGATGCTAATAACGATGGTGTTTGTGATAATCGTGGTTGCAGCATCAACTTTATAGATGAAGATGGTGATAGCATTTGTGACAACATTGGTATAAATGGACGCGATGATGATGGTGATGGCATTCCCAATGGACAGGACGATGATCATGTTAAAAACCCTAGAGATGGAAACGGTAAGGGACAGGGAAACGGACGTAATCGGCAAGTATAATATATTATGTGTGGTATAACCACACTTTTTTTCATTTATTATAGTACATCAAGTATAACTTGATATACTCAAGATTGAAATATAGTAAATATTAAAGGTATCTAAAGTCATATAGAAGGGGGGTCAAAATTGGTGGGAAAAAGGGGTCAATTTTCAACGGGAATCTTCGAGGTCATTTAAATATGAAACAATATACAAATTTTTTGGCATTTCTAAGTATAATTCTGCTTATAATCCTCATTTGCGTCACTGCCTCAGCTGAAGGTGGAAGAGGTGGCGGGGGTTTAGGTGATGGAAAAGGAAATGGAACGGGTGATGGTAATAATATTACTTACAGTTCATCTATCTGGACCGATTTATTATCTATTAAATACCTTTTAGGTGGATTTATTGCCCTGTTGGGACTTATCCTCTTAAAAACCATTAAAATAAATCAAAATACCAGAACAATTCTAATGTGTTTCGTATTTGTTCTATTCGGAGTATTGGTGATCATGCATGGACCCAGCCCAATACGCTCAATAGTAGATCCATTGACATCTATACTCACTAATAGTGCGATTACCTATAAAAAACTCACTATGCTACTATTCATCAGCGGATTGACAATTGTCGGATCAAAATTATTTTGTGGATGGGTCTGTCCGTTTGGAGCAATTCAGGAAATAATAAATAAAATCTCAGTACCGTTTAAAACCATATTATCATTTAAGGTTACTAATAGTATCAGACTATTACTTTTTATTATTAGTGCAATCATGGTTCTCACCATAGGAAGTGATTTATATACATACAATAATATCCTGAATCCTTTTGAACTCTTTGATTGGACATTTGGACTTGTATTAGCAATTTTAGTTGGAGTGGTCCTGATCGCATCTTTATTCGTGTACCGTCCTTATTGCTATCTCATATGTCCGGTGGGGCTTCTGACGTGGTTACTTGAATATGTAAGTATTTTTCGTGTGCGAGTTGACCGGAATAAGTGTAATGATTGTGGAATATGTGTTTTAAAGTCTCCATGTCCGTCAATTAAACCTATCCTGGATAGTGATATAGTGCGACCGGACTGCTTTTCTTGTGGTATCTGCATTGAAGCATGTCCAAAAGATGCACTGGAATTCAGGTTTATAAAAAAAAAGTAGGTAATGACCGGACTCCGATCAAGCTTTAACTCAAACAGCTTCTTCTGTCTTGAACCTTTTAATATTTTTGTAAGCAGGTTCTGGCCCCCACTCATGATCAGATCATCAGCACCTCGTAAGATTGCTGTCAGTTCCTCTAAGGGAAGGGTACTTATACCCTTTGGATCGAGTGTATATGGAACCCTTTTTGATCTTTTTGACATAACAGATTATAGATTGCAGAGGATTTTATCTAAATGTTCTCGGTATGCTGCAATATCCAGTCACCAATCACCTCTAACGCAGTTGGTGATAAAGTTTCTTCGATCTGTTGATACTCAGAAGGGGATCCGGTTATTGCAGTCTGAAACAGGTGGTTCAGACCTGGCAGTTCCATAATCGTATAGTCCTTATTACCTCCGGTCCGTAAGGCTTCCTCGATAGCTGGCAGGTTTTGCCTGGATGGAACCTGTAAGTCCTTTTCACCGATGATTGCAAGTACCGGACATTGTACATTTATTAAGGTTGGTTTGGGGTCATAGGTCAAATAATATCTAAACCATGGCGATAAGCATCTCTCTATTTCAGCCAGCTTATTTTCTTTCGGCATTTCAATTTCATCCAGGATCTCATTAAGCTTTTTTTCAGCGGCCGCATTGTCTGTCTCATTTTTTACCACATCGAATATGCGTGATTGCACCTCACGTTCCTTAGCGATCTCATCATCACTTACTCCTTCTGACCTGAGCAATAGTTCTGTTTGCAGATACAGGATCTCTTCTCCTGCTACGCCTGGTCCTCCCATCATCACAATAAAGGCAACATCTCCTGATCGAACAGCTGCCATTGGGGCAATTATCCCTCCTTCACTATGACCGATAAGACCGATCTTCTCAGAGTCTATCTCCTTATGACCTTTAAGGTACTCAACGCCAGTTAGCACATCACCTGCAAAATCCTCGCTTGTAGCCTGGGATACATTACCGGTAGATCCCCCTATTCCACGATCATCCACCCTTAAAACAGCGATCCCACGACGTGTCAGGTAATCAGACAGTACAAGGAATGGGCGATGACCTAATATCGTTTCATTACGATCCTGGGCACCAGAACCAGTGATCAGCAGCACTGCAGGGAATGGGCCTTCTGATGTTGGCAAAGTCAATGTCCCTGCGAGTTCAATTCCTGTAGTCTCATTTTTATAAATAACCTCTTCGTCCTCGTATGGATACGGTCTATCCGGTTCCTGCGGGCGATTGAGAACAGGTGCTTTATCCAATCGTTGTAGTAATAATGGAAATGATTGTCCGGACTGTTCCCAATGTCCATTAATAGTTTGATCATCCTCACCGAACTTGCCATTATAAACACCATGGATGGATTCTACCTCCAGATTCAAGTTATCATTTTGAAAAGTAACCTTGTCTATAGGTATGCCGGTGACTCCCTGGTCAGGGCTATCCAAAGTAGCAGTTAGTGTACTGTTTTGCTCTGAGGAAATATTGATCACTAGACGAAGTTTTGTGCCGGAAACCTCAATGACTCCCTGCCATATGCCTTGTATATCTTGTTGATCTGCCGGTATTGTACCCTCATCGTCTTGATCAGGAATATTATCATTCTGTGAGGTACAACCAAGACCAAACACACTCAATATAATTACGAAGATCACAATACTTCTTTTCATAACAATTCCTCTGCTTAATGGATTAGGGTTATTCTATTTAAATTATTTGATAAATTGAATGGTGTGTGCGCCCTCCTGAGACGCAACCCTGGAATTCTCGACCGGTGTTGACATCGTTTTGCATCTTATTTTTATAGTATACTACTCGCAAGTGTAATTTTGAACTCTATATGACTGCCACATAGAGCAAGAGAGCACAGAGATCGGAGTTGGGGACGAAAAAGGCATCTCTGTACCCTCTGTGCTCTCTGTGGCAGAAAGTTATAAAAACCAGATACGGTTTAAAATATATTAAGTGTAACTTGATATACTAATAAACAATTATAAATATAATGATTACATACATAATGGTAATGAAATTCTATAACCGACAACGTGAACTTGAGCTTCTGGACCTGCTTTATGAAAGTAGACCCTCGTTGTTGGTATTAACGGGTAAAAGAAGAGTAGGAAAAACTGAACTGATAAAACAGTTCATGAAAAACAGGACGTCGCTTTATTTTTTTGTTGATAGCAATAAAAGTATTGATCTTTTAATGACCGAGTTCAACCATCTATTAAAAGACGGTCTCGGACTGCCTGATTATGTTCAGGTGGATGAAACAGAAACATTCCTTGATTTTTTGACCACTTATGAAGAAGATGTAGTAGTAGCCATAGATGAATTCCAGAGATTCTTAAAGATACACCCATCGTTTATCACACAACTGCAAAAATATTGGGATATAAGATCTGACAAATGTAAACTGTTTTTGATAATTTCAGGTTCATCGATAGGTATGATACGGAAAATATTCATTGAAGAAAGTGCTCCACTTTTCAAACGTGCCGATAATATCCTGACCTTAAAACCATTCACCATCCACGAGGTCTTTGAAATGCTTGAGGATATTGGCGTGAAAGATACGTTTGAAAAACTTGATCTGTATCTCCTTTTCGGTGGTACCGTCTACTATTACAGGTTGTTTGAGAAATATCGATGTATCGGTTTCGCAGATGCACTTGAAAAACTCATCTTTAATGAATTTGCACCACTCGGGAATGAAGTACGTGATATCCTGATAGAAGAATTCGGGAGAGAGCATGCCACCTACTATGAGATCATATCTGCTATCTCCCGGGGTCGATGTTCTTTAAGTGAGATATCAGATATGAGTCATGTTTCTGCAAATTCACTAGGACCGTACTTTTACGACCTCATCGATCTTCTTGGAATTGCCGAGCACCGGATACCGGTTACAGATATACCAAAAAAGAGCAAGCGTGGAAGATATTTCCTCAAGGACAACTTCTTCAGGTTCTATGGGTACTTCATCTATCCCATGCTGAGCCAGTACATGGCAGGAAACTATACGACTTTAACGGAGAAGGTTTTACATGAGTGGAAAAGTTTTGCAGGCTGGGCATTTGAAGATGTTTGCAGGGAATTACTTATTGAGGAACTTATAGCCGAATATTCGAAAATTGGTCAGTGGTGGGACCGAAGAGGGAATGAGATCGATGTTGTTGGAATAAATGATAAAAAAAATAAAATATTACTTATTGAGATCAAAAACATGGAACTTAGCGAAGGTTCTGCAAGAAAGATACTTAAATCCACAGTTGACAAGGCCGGATATATTAAAGGAAGTTCCGAAATGCAGTTGAGTGTGGGAATTGCTGCCAGAAAAGTACAGGGCAAAAAAAGGATCGAAAGCGATGGTTTTCGTGTATGGGAATTGGTTGATCTTATGGAAGTATACTAAACTATATTAATCTGCGTCTTAAAAATAACTGGAAAATGGGACTGTGTCAAATCATATATCAAGCGATATTGTATGGTTGACGCGACACTAATATAATTAGTATAATTAGAATTAGTATAATTGTGATTATACAAAATACCAGACCTAATATAATTTCTGGCTGTGGCTTTCTTATGAGCTTAAAAGTAAAATAAATTTTCTTAAAGATGAAGTGGATTTTCTCATGAGATATGAATTTGAAAATATCACTACTTACCCACGGGGTGCAGAGGCGCAAGTAAGACCTCGGATTTCTAATCCGAGGATGTGCAAGCCCTGCACAATCTGGGTGCTTATCCAAAAATAGCATGTGTCGAAGATGTATGAAATGGATAAGCAAACACATATATAATTAAGATTGTATTAATATTGCCGAAGATGTACCATAAAACATATAAGTTTAGAATATACCCGAACAGGAACCAACAAGCAGCGGGTTAAGGTAGCAAGGATTCACAGAAAAATCCGCAATCAAAGAAAAGATTTTTCTCATAAGATAAGCAGGATACTCGTAGATTCATATGATAAAATAGTTTTCGAGAAACTGCAAATTCAAAATATGGTTAAAAATAAACATCTGGCAAAGAGTATATCTGATGCCGGATGGTATCAACTAATGGAATATACAAAATACAAAGCAGAGTACGCTGGTAAAGTAGTATTGTTAGTTAATGCACATAATACCACTCAACTATGCAGCAGATGTGGTGAAATGGTTAAGAAAACATTAACTGTCAGGGTTCATAACTGTCCTGTCTGCGGGTTGATATTAGACCGTGATCATAACGCTGCAATCAATATACTCAATAATGTAGGGCAGGTCATGCCCGAATTAACGCCTGTGGAGATGTTCGTTAGAACGTCTGCGAAGCAGGATGTTCTGGACTTGTAGTCTGGAGTATGTCACCCGAATGTAAGTTCTATTGAAGAAGGAGTCATGGATATTGAGATTATTAAAAGGAATTACAACCAGTATTTGGGTGGTATTTTTGAAGATGTTGGTATACAGTTTATTAATAATAATAGAAAAAAATTATTTAATTTTACCAAAATAGGAAGATGGTGGCATAAGGATAAAGAGATTGATATCGTAGCACTTAATCATATCACTAATGAGGTCCTCTTTATTGAATGTAAATGGCAGGAGCTTACACAAAAAAAGGCTAAAAAAGTCCTTTTTGAACTTAAAAAAAAATCAGCGTTTGTTCAGTGGAATAATGATATACGAAAAGAATACTATGGTATTATAGGAAAAAAAAATAGAAACAAAGAAAGAATTACAAGACATGGGCTTTTTTGTGTTTGATCTTGAGGATATCGGTAAAGCCTAATTCTTGTAACTAACATTTACATGAACGAAATCTTTATAGTAACCGGACTGATAATCTTTGCAGGACTGGTTGCAATAAAACTAAATATCACAAGTGCAATATTCGAGATCCTTGCCGGATGTATAGTAGCCAACTTTTTCAATTTCAGTAATGTAGAAGTAATCAACGTACTGGCAGACTTCGGCATCCTGGCTCTGATGTTCTTTGCAGGTCTTGAGATAGACTTTGACGTATTAAAAAAGAACGTAAAAAGCAGCCTGGTGATCGGTAGCGCATCCTTTCTGAGTCCTTTCCTTGCAGTTTTTTTCATAACATTATACTTTTTGAGTTTCACATTTGAGCAGGCGCTACTCACAGGCATCGCCCTCTCGACAACATCAATAGCCATAGTCTATCCTATGCTCTTGAATTCAAAAGAACGACTTGACGACACAGGGAAAAAAATACTATCAGCAGCGATGGTTGTAGACTTATTAAGCATGATAGCCATAAGTCTATTATTTTCAGACCTGACAATCCTTACAATCGGCTTCATTCTGGCATTCGTCATATTCTCATATTTTATACCCTCTCTTGGCAATAAATTATTCGCTCACTACAAAGGCAACGCAGTAGAATTTGAATTCAAGATAATACTTTTCTTAATACTCGGCATAGGCATCGCCGGCGAAGCAATCGGAATTGAAACAGTTCTTTTTGCCTTTATTCTTGGTGTTATTACATCCGGGGTTATAGTAGGGCACATAAAATTATGGGACAAGCTAAAGGGAATCACATTTGGCTTCCTTGCACCGATCTTTTTCTTCAAGGTAGGCACAATAATAAACCTTGCAGCACTCTATGAAAATGTCATCTTGATTGTATTATTCGTAACAATCTGTTTTACATCAAAATATGTAGGGACATACATCACAACAAAAAAATACATACCTACACAAGCAACATATATTGCAACGATCTTCAACTCGCGCCTGAGTCTGGGCATAGTGGCAGCAACTGTAGGATATGAACTTGAAATATTTCATGAAGGCATCTACGCATCAATCATCGGATCGGTAATCCTTTCATCTATCATTGCATCTATGCTAACAAAACGCACCTGCAAAAATTGAAAATTTCAGATATTCTTTTAATATTTCTCCAGGCTATTATATCAACCCGGCAGAACAATTATCGGCTATTTCAAACTCTATCATGAATGTGGTTCCTTGCTCCTTGATGATCTCTAATTTTCCCTCTAACTGATTTTCCACCAGAATTTTTACCAGGTGCAGACCAAATGTTCCGGTTGTATTGATATCGAATCTACTCTGTAATCCAATGCCATCATCGCTGATGATCATATTGATCTTACCATTATCTGATTCAGTGAAGACAATCTCTACATTTCCTTGCTTTCTCTCATTAAAAGCATGTTTTAAAATGTTTGAGAGCAGTTCATTGATAATTAATCCAACAGAGGTTGCAATCGATATAGGAAATGGATAATCAACCACAGAGACAATCCAGGTAATATTCTTGTCATGAACCGGATAACTCTGGAGCAATTGCGTTAGCAACTTATCCAAAAACCTCTTCATATCTATTCTTGAAAGATCTTTATTTTCATATAATTGAAAATGGATAAGAGCCATAGCATTTATCCTGTTTCTGGATTCAGAGAGTATATTGATAGTGTCCTTATCTTTACTATTTCGTGCTTGCATATTGAGCAAACTTGACACGACCTGGAGATTGTTCTTTATACGATGATGTATCTCTAGCAGGAGCACCTCTTTCTCCTTTATAGAGGTTCTTATAAGGGCTTCTGCCTGCTTGCGCTCTGTGATGTCGCGAGCAATTGCAAGGGAGATTCTTTTATTGGCTATGTTAAAGAAATCCCCGGTGATCTCCACGGGCAGGAGTGTCCCGTCTTTTCTTTGCTGGTTCACTTCAAAATTTCCTTTTTCTTCTAAATTATCCCGGACTTTCCGGAAGGCTTCGTATCCTATTGGTTCTGCATCAATCTCCCGGATGCTCAATTTTAACAATTCTTCTTTGCTATAGCCAAGCGATTTGCAAGCCGCCTGGTTAACATCCACGAAGCTCCCGGTTTCATCACTCAGAAATATGGCGTCTTTGGCCGTCTCAAACAGCACTCTGTACTTTTCCTCCGACTCCCGAAGTACCTTTTCAATCTGCATATTTGCAATACTCAATCCAACTTTCTGTCCTATGGCTATAAGTATCTCTTTTTCCTCGCTTGTAATGAAATACCGTTTTTTACTAATAATATTCATCGATCCTAAGACTTTGTCTTTTGAAACAAAAGGTATGCTAGCCACTGATTTAAATTCCCATTTTTTTGCACGATCGGGTTTGAATCTTTCATAGTGATTTGTGAAAATAGGCTTTCCTTTGATAAAGGTAATATTGTAAGGGCTTTCATCTATAGTAACATTTTTTATTTCTTCTATAAATTGGTTATGGAGACCATGGCTGTACTGTAATTCTGCAACCCTATTTTTTTCATTCACTTTATATATACCGCCACAATCAAAATTCATTAACTCGAGAGTTAATATCAATATATTTTCAAGAAGAGATTGGAGATCGTCAGATTCATTCGCTGACATTATGACCTTGTTCAACATCTTTAACTTTTTTACCTGGGTTCTCTGTGTCTCTTCCGCAGCTTTCTGCCTGGTGATGTCACAGGAGATCACACTTGCCATAAATCCGTTATCAGTTTTTATTGGGAAAATCGACGCCTGTATGACCCGGCGTGTCCCATCAGGACGTTGGATTACTGTCTCTTGAATTTTGTCTAACGGTCCCAATTGCCCGGTCTTGAGGATGTTAAGTACAATACCTTTGATCTGCTCATGCATTGTGAAATTATCTTTAATTTTAGCAATAAGCCGGAATTGAACATCCCACAGAGTTTTGTCCAGTACTTCATCTCGCTTCAACCCGGTAATCTCTTCCTCCCCACGATTCCACTCAATGATAGTACCCTGTTCGTCAATTAGTACAATGCCAACGCATGATTGCTCGATAATACTGCGTAGTCTTTTCTCATAATCCTGCAACCTCATGTTTAATAACCCTCTTATTTAATTGTTCATACACTTCTCCAACCCCTCTTTGAAAGTTAGCAATAAACAAGTGCTATTCACTATGTTTTATATTGCCATGATTAATAATTAATTAAACTACAAACATTATTAAGTTTTTGTTTGTTTTTTTTTAAAACAATTCAATCATCATGAAAATTCCCACTTAAAAATACCTGATCTGATACCTATACCCTTGCTCCACCAAAAAGAGCTGACGGTTGGTCCCGAAAGTCTGTTCAACAGTACCTTTCGACACCAGTGTATAGAAATGAGAGGTATGTTCTTTTGGTCGAAGAATACGCCCCAATCGTTGTGCTTCCTCCTGACGCGAACCATAAGTACCTGATATTTGGATCATAACACTGGCATCAGGCAGATCCACGGAAAAATTTGCAACCTTGGATACCACAAGTGTGTTGATGCTTCCCTGTCTGAATTTATCATAGAGCTTTTCTCTATCATCCTGCCTGGTCTTACCTGTGATAATCGGCAGCCCCAATGATCTGGCAAGCTTTTCTAATTGCGAAATGAATTGACCGATGACCAGGATGCTCTCACCTGCGTGGTTCTCAAGAAGTTCACACACAAGCTCTTTTTTGCGTTGGTTCTCTGCTGCGATGCGAAACTTAGCGCGTTTATCAGCATGGGCGTACGTAAGCTCTTCTTCTGACGAAAGAGGAACACGATATTCGCAACAGATGGCTTTGGCGATATAGCCGCGACTCTCAAGCGTCTTCCACGGGACATCATATCGCTTTGGACCGATCAGTGCAAAGACATCATCCTCTTTACCATCCTCGCGAACCAATGTTGCAGTCAGCCCGAGCCGACGTCTGGCTTGAATTGCCGTTGTTGCACGAAATACCGGAGCCGGCAACATATGCACCTCATCATATATGATCAGCCCCCAGTTATGCTCGGTAAAGATGTCCAGGTTGTGAAACGGACTATCCTTTGTTTGACGATGTGTCAGCATCTGGTATGTGGTTATCGTGATCGGCTTGATCTTTTTGACACGTCCTGTAAACTCGCCGATATCCGTTTCTTTAATGTGGGTCCTGGAGATAAGTTCATCGCGCCATTGCGTAACAGAGACATTATTGGTGGCAATGATCAAAGTCTGGGTTGATATCCGGGCTATAGTTCCAAGTCCTATAATCGTCTTACCTGAACCGCAGGGAAGAACAATCACTCCACTGCCCCCGGTCTTCTCTCCTGCACAGTAAAAGAGATCTACAGCATCCTTTTGATAATCGCGCAACGCAAAAGACTCACCGTCAAGGTCAATACTTCGTAAAGTGATATCAAACCGTTCTCCATCCAGATATCCGCACAGGTCTTTGACAGGGTAGCCTGCCTTTATCAATGCGTGTTTAAGATCGCCACGCCTGACTTGCGGTATGAAAAAACCATCTCGACCGTCATTATCCACCCAGAAGTGTTCTAATGACTTATTGTTACGGATTCGTTCCAGAACACGGGAATCTTTCACTTCAAGCTCCAGGTAGTCCTCTGCGACTTTCTGTAACACCAGCTTGCCATAGGTCTCATACCACTCCCTCATATCGACTATGACATTTGACGGAATGCTGTAACGCGAGAACTTTTCAAGACCTTCAATGATCTCTTTGATGGGGACATCCAATGCTGCCGCATTCCAGAGAGACAATGGTGTGACCCTGTAAGTATGGATAAACTCCGGCGATTTTACCAGCTCTGCAAATAGAGATAAAAAATCCCGGCATTCTATGTAACCAGGGTGTCCGACCTCGAGCATCAATGTACGATCGCTCTGGATGATGAGTGGTTTTTGTGAGCTCATGCAATATCCTCTAT
>JAIOQW010000172.1 GCA_021108405.1 Methanosarcinales archaeon | reverse complement strand
GAGGAGCCAGGAGCTGTGTCCCTGCCTTACATTTAGTGTATTTTATACTTATAAAGTACATTTCCTTGTTCAAACCGAAAGGTATAATAGTACGTTCATCTGCGTTAATCCGCGTCTTTAATTATTGTTTCATGTATTTCAGAAAGTCTGAGTACCTTCACTCCCTTATTTGCCATGTATCTTTTAAAATTTTTATTAGTGTGGTGCTTATCAGAAGAAATGAAAAAGTCAGAGTGCATTAAAATAGCTGTGACAGCATGGATGGCATCTGCTGAATATATGCTATGCTCAATTATAAGCCTTTGAGCGGATTTGACAACTATTTTATCCACGGGGATTATTTCAATTCCACAAAGGTTTACAATCATATCCAACATATCAAGGGTCTTAAATATATCATTATTTTCCCATCCTGCTTTTTTTAGTCCTCTGGCACATTCAGAAAGAAGAATTGCAGAAAAAACTAATTTGATTTTTCTTGTAGTATATCAAGTATAACTTGATATACTCAAGAAAATCCGACCAAAGGGAGGATTTTGTTCTCTCTGTCCAATCTCTTAATTCCAATGCCAATTCTATATCCTTTTCAGTTTTAAACCATTTAACTATGACTGAAGTATCAACTGTAACTATAGGCTTATAAAATATCATCATCTTCTTCTCTCGCTTTTAAAACAGCTTCTGTCAAATTCGCAGGATATTTTTTAGCAGTATGTTCAGCAATTTTGTCCATTTCTATGTTTAGATCTCGAATTTCCCATTTTTGCACCATATTTTCTGCAGCACTTTTTAGAAACTCTTCTTCATTCTTAAATGTGCCTTTTTTTACTATATTTTCAATTTTATGAGCTAAAAATTCATCAACTTTAACTCGTAGCACTGTTTCAACCATGTTTCTTGTTTCCTTTTCATCTATTCCACTGTTCTTTTGGTCCCTTCTCCATGTGTAATTTCGGGATCATATTTCAATTCCATTATAGCTTGTGAGCAATCAATTATCTGGTTGTATGTATTTTTTAGTTAAAATTCTCCTTTGGCAAAATAATTATGACTTTTATCTTTATATAAATGTATGTTTACTGACTTCATATTTTTGTTCTTTCTTCATAGTGTGTCTTAAGAACAAAATCCTCGCTAATGCCCGGATTTTATTGACTCGAATAAGGGTAAAATTGCAAAAGAAAAACTTGAATATAAGAAAAACGCAATATTTTCATACCAACGTACTTTTCTCTAATAGCCCGGATTCTTCAACAGTATCCAAGATAGATACAATTCCCTCCCACACAGCTTCCACACCATCTCCACTCAACGTAGACATAATCATATCATACCGCTCATCTAATTTCATATCAGGTATATCATCAAACAGATCAGATTTATTTGCTGCTGTTAATACCGGCATATCAATATGTTCCTTGATCTCATCCAGCAACCGCATCTGTTCATCAGGTTCATATCCGCATGTACCGGTTGGATCGATAATGAACAAGATCACATCTCCCAGGTGCCTGAGAGCCAGAATAGCCTGGAGTTCGATCTTATTACGCTGTGCCAGCGGCCGATCCAGCAACCCTGGCGTATCAATAATTTGATGTCTTTGCCCTTTAATCTCAACATGCCCGATGGCCAGTCCTTTAGTAGTAAAAGGATATGCTGCGATCTCGGGTCTGGCACTGGATACATGTGATACGAAACTGGACTTGCCTACGTTCGGATAACCTGCGATCACAATAGTAGGTTCTATCACCACATCAGGGAGTTTTCGCAATTTGTTCCTGGCATCGTTCAAGAACCTCAAGTTCTTATCAATATCCCTCATAACAGAGGACATCCTCCCGAAAGCCGCTGAGCGAATTGCTTTAGGGTCACTGCTGTGGCGCATTTTTCCTACATGCACACGGCCGATCTCATGGATCTTTTCGCCTGCCCACTGTACAGAACCCAGGTTTGATCTAAGCAAATCAACACTTACTAATACATCTGAGAGTTCACGGTAGAATTCAGGGATATTCTCAAAACTGGGAAATTGGCGCACTATATCTATTAAGTTATCAGAGAGAATATTGGATGCAGTCAGCAGCATAGATTCTTCTGCACGTTTGCGTGAGTATATTGAGCGGACTGTTTTTCCCTTCCTGGCACGACTGGCACGACGAAAGGCTTTATCAAGTAATTCTTCTGATGTATTGACAGTCTTGATCTTCTCAAATATCATGGTATCTCATATACTGTTGGAGTGATAAAGATTTGGGACCGGTAGTTTACTCAATATATTCATCCCTGAACGTACTATCCCTCATTAAACATGACCTTGCCCTGTATATACCGGTCTTTTGGATGCGCTTCCAGATATCCTTGATAGGATCATGGTATATATTTCCATAGGGAATTGGAATACATGCACAGGGCAGGACATCTCCCTGTGGAGTTACGTGAAGCCAGCGGCGCCCGGCGAAACAACCGGTTACATCCATTATCTGTGGTATTGAAAAAACCTTGACAGGCCCACCATGCCTTCGTGATGCAAACTCATCCAGGATCACGTGATGTTGGGGCAGAAGAATGTCCTTCTCGTGGTCAATCCATCTCCCAGTGGGTACAATCTCATAAAAAGAGAGTTCATGGACCTTCATATCTACAGCCAGATCGTAAAAAGCATCAAGATCATATATATTGTGAGGTGCTATCACCACATATATATCAACCAGCAAACCTGCATCTACACAATGCCGGATCGCATCCATAGCTTCGTTAAATACTCCCGTCCTACCTCTTATCCTATCGTGCTCTGCTTCATGTGGGCTGTCAAGTGATACATTAACTGCATATAGACCGGCAGTGGACAATGCCTGTGCTTTGGATGATGTAAGGCCTGATCCTGATGTGAATACTGTTGAGATGGCTTCTTCCGGTACATAGGCTACCAGTTCTTCCAGCCCGTCGTATATCATTGGTTCACCACCGTCAAAAATGATCTGGGTTGTGCCTAAACCTACGATCTGGTTGATAATATCCTTAACAACCGGGATCGAAAGATGTGTCTTATGTTTAGTATCAGGCAGTGCACAGTGGATGCAATTATTCGGGCATTCTTCAGTAATAGAGATAGTTACCTGTTCAGGATTGGTAGATGCCGGAATGCCCAGTTTCCAGGCAGTTTCTGCCATCATACTTTTCATCTGGCTGTGTACCAGTCTGTCGAAAGCCTGGCTTGGGATAGGGGGCATCCATGTTGAGAAATAAAGGGTATCCCGGCTGAGTTTGATCGGGTACTGCTCGTTAAAGATATTGATCATATCTTTGATGAAATGGTTTACTAAAGGGGCTGCCAGACCTGCTGTTTTGGTTTTCATGACACCACTGTCCATGTAAGCTAATACTTTAAAGAACGCGTTCCTGTAGATCTTGTAATATTGTGGAGTCATGGTTTTTCAATAGTATATATTCTATAAGAATATTGCGAAGATTCTTTGAATTAGGATTTTATTACGATTCCTAGTATTATTAGGGCAGGTAATTTGTACACCTAACAGTATAATTTAATGTAAGTTAGGTACTACTAAAAAATGCATGATAGTATCTTCTAATAATTAAATATAAACTCAATAATAAATTGAGCTTGTATACCTGTGGGGTGTATTATGCCTGAAAGATGTATATGGGAATTAAAGAATCAAACAATCTGTACAATCCTTGGCCTGGCGTTTAATGAAAAGGAATTGCCAGGGATAATTAAGAAACTTAAGCTGAATAATGGTAAGATGAATCCATATGAAATGCACTGTAAACTTATACAGGCTTCGAGTACTCAGGACAGAACATCCAAACAGCTTGATAAATTATTGTCTGAACGATTCCAACCGTATAAAGAAAAGGTAAAGGGCTTATCGCCCAATGAAATTCATAAATATATTGAAAATGGAGAATATACTGATATCCCTCTTTGTGCCCTTATCTGGTATGGTGTACGGAATGATCATGAAGATATTAAATACATAGAAGCAATGATCTTTGGTGCTGTACATATGTTCGAACATAAAGCATTGCGGTTCTATGAAAAGCTTAGTAAGACTATGCCCGACAGCAGACCTGAAAATGTTATAAACGAGTTGAATGAAATTGCAAGATCGAACGATAAACTTCAAACAAAATGCAACCGACTGGAAATAAAAAAAGATCACCTTACTTTAGAGATAGGATCTATCAAAGAGGATAGATCAAGGATCATTAGTGAACTGGAAATGCAGAAACAAGTAGGTGACCGGATGAAAAACGATCTGGATAAGATAAAAGATGATAACACACTGGACCGGATCAATGAACTTACTACGGAGATCGACTTTTTAACTACAGAAGTGAAGACGTTGAGTAGTGAATTAGCCGAACGGGACCAGGAGATTAATAAACTGTCCAGTGAGTTGACAGATGTTAATATGGACTTAGAATCCGGGATAGAGGATAATAGTAAGAAGGTTGATCTCAATGGCAAAACAGTTGCATATATAGGAGGAGTGGAATCACTCATGCCATATTACCAGGAGGTTATCGAATCATTCGGAGGTACTTTTAACTATCACTGCGGCCGGTGTTTGCAAGGAAGAAAAGAGATAGAAAACCTGGTAGATAAGACAGACCTGGTCTTCTGTCCTGTTGATATCAACAGTCACAAAGCATGCAAGTATGTTAAAAAGGCCTGCAGAGTACAAAATAAAACTTGTTGCTTCCTTCGAAGTTCCGGATTGAGTATGCTTGTGCGGGAGATTGAGAATACCACTGAATTGAAAATATTAAATTTATGATAATTATTGGAACAAAATCCTCCCTCCGGTCGGATTTTCTTGAGTACATCAAGTTATACTTGATATACTATTAAAAATTAACAAATTTGACGTATCCATGAAATCCGTGTAAATCCGCGTCTCAAATAAATTATTGATATGACATGGGATTATGTAATATAACGAAATAGAACAGTAGATACACTCACCTCTTACGGAGTTGAGTGTCTACTACGCCTAAAGAGCGTGCAGGTAACACAGATATGCAAATGCCTGAAAAATATAGCTTCAACAACCCCATCAACAAATCTGTATTCATCTGCTGTGACAAGAAGTTATATTATAAATTGCCTTGTGCTGCCCCTTCCGTTTTGGGTAATCCTACTGAGATATGCGTCAGTAGTAATGCTGGGGTGTAGAGCCCTCAGTAAAATTTGTATAAATAATTGTTTATATTATCTGCCACAGAGGACACAGAGAAGAAAAATTCTATGTTCTCTGTGGCTATCAATTTTGCCCTCTGATTTGAAGTGGATACGAACGTTGATTATAAAAGCATTAATAGTGCCTGGTATAATACTAGAACAAAATCCTCCCTCTGGTCGGATTTTTAGAAAATACGAAGTATTTTCGATTCAAGTTATACTTGATATACTAAAATAAAAAAACATTATGTAACATTTAAGTAGTGATAAACTTATTTATATTTATTCACACGGATTGTAATGGTCTCGATAAAACAGAGGAATTAACGTGAGAATTCTATTTCTAAATCCAAACTGGAGAAATATGAAAGATTTATTTCCAGGACCAGAAAAAATATCAATCCAATCATTGGACTTCATCTATCCTGCTACACTCCTGACAAAAACACATGACGTGGAGATTTATGATGCGAATATATTAAATTCATCAAATAAAAAAACATTGGAATTCGTAAAAAGATATAGCCCGGATGTGACTATTTTGACTACTGCTCCGAATTATTTATTCTGGAGATGCTGTCCACTCGGAATATCGATTCCTAAAGAATTATCGCTCCTTATAAAAAAAGTATCTGATAGTAAGTTGATACTGATCGGCCCACATCCCACTGTTTCACCTGAATGGGTTATAAACGAATGCCAGGCTGATTATTTAATAAGAGGAGAACCTGAAATAAGTTTGTATGATTTTATTGAGTCAAATTTTAAAGACACCCATATAAAAGGTGTTTATGGAAATGAAGTTACTACAAATGGAATAGCAATTGTGGATAATTTAGAAGATCTTCCTGTTTGTGATTATTCCTTAATCAAACAATATAAATATCATGCTTATTTAGCAAAAAATGTTAAAACAGGTGCAATAATAGAGTTTTCAAGAGGTTGTAAATTTAATTGTATCTTTTGCTTTAATCAACTTTTTAGAAATAAATATCGGACAAGACCTGTAGATAAAGTAATAGAAGAGATAAAGCTTTTAAAAGAAAAATATGGATACCGGTATTTCTATTTTATAGATGAATTATTTAATTATGACACTCCCCAATTTCGTTTATTATTAAAAGAACTTAAGGAATTAAATATCCAATTCGGTTGTCAGTGTCGTCCTGATATAATGAACGAAGAATTACTTAAAGAAATGAAAAATGCAGGTTGTCTTATAATTGAATATGGTATTGAATCATTTGATAAAAAAATTCTATTAGGATTACATAAGAATATTGATGTAAAAAAGTCAAAATTTATTATTGAAAAAACATCTGATGTTGGTATCACCACAAGGGGCTTTATCCTGTATGGACTTCCGGGTGAAAATATTAGATCCCTTGAAACAACGAGAAGAATGGTGTGGAGACTAGATAGTAAGATATTCATCGGAAGTAATATCGTAATTCCATATCCGACTACACAACTTTTCAAACAAATATATGGAAGTAAAACAGAGATAGGCAAGTCAGAGTGGAATTATTGTTCAAAACATGTAGGAAAACAATCACATACCCACAAGTTTGTAATCATGCTATATAGATATATCATACATGTACAAAATAGAGCTAAACTTCTTTACAAGAAAATGCTCACTTAGTTCGCATTTACTTGAGTACATCAAGTTATACTTGATATACTATCAAAAAATACGAATAAAATTGTCATTTTAACACGTTCTCAATAATATATTTGTATACTCCAATTGATCCGGCTAATGACCTCATACTTGCTAATATCGGAGCTATTACCAGAAACTTTTTTTCTCTTTTAAATGCCCAAAATCCTAACGGGACATTTGATAATAATAATATACCAAAGCAGAGAAGTGTTATTACTGGATAAAATACTATCATTGGAATAGAAATCAACACAAAACCAGATAGTATAAACTGGATTTGTGCCTCATATCCGGTATAACTGTCTCCTTTAATGATCTTATCCTTATTTCCAATATACATTTTCACCCTCCAGTATCCCCTCCAAAATTGCTGTTTAAGAAATTTTCTCAATGAATCCGGATGATAATGATAAACAAACGTTTTATCTGTAAAAAATAAATCATATCCTTTTTTCTTAATATCAAATGCAAAATTAAAATCTTCACCGCTTGCATCGCTATATTTTGTATCAAATCCCCCGATCTGTTGAAATACATCTTTTATAAAACTTGCAGAATAAGTTCCAATTGTATCTATATTCCTGCCTGTTAATTTTTCATGTCTTTTCGCTATTTCATAATCTACATATCGTGCAATTAAATTATCCTTCTTTATTACTTTATAACCACAGTTACATCCGACTATTTTCTCATTTAATGGTTCTACCATTTTTTCAACCCAATTTTGCGGGGGAATACAATCCGAATCTAAAAAAATTATTATTTCTCCCTGGGAATGTTCAACACCAAGATTTCTTGCTTTCGCAGGACCTGAGTTTTTCTGGGATAATAATTTGATGGTTAATTTACTTTTGTCCTTGTATTGTATGATCAATCCGGATGAATCATCTGTACTTCCATCATCCACTATAATAATCTCAAAGTCATTTCTTGTTTGGTCCTCAAATCCCTTTAGTGTTTGAATGATGGTGTTTTTAGAATTATACATTGGGATTATAATGCTTATCATATTTAATATTCCATTTTTATATAGCATATCTGTATAACTTGATGTACTGAAAATGCTTCGCATTTTTATTCTCCATTCCTCCGGAATGTCGGTCAATAAAATACGAGCATTAGCGAGGATTTTGTTCTAGTATATCAAGTATAACTTGATGTACTCAAGAAAATCCGACCGAAGGGAGGATTTTGTTCTTCAACCACCCAGGATCAACCGTTACAGATTCAAAGACCCTGGACAATATATCGTTATGAACCTGCAACTTACACATTATCTGATCATAATATTGTTTCTCTTTGTATTTTCAGAAATGGTAATCCAATACGTAGGTGTGGGATCCGCAATTATTATATTCAGCTTGATCCTTGTCTTTATTATCATCCTATTCACTTATATTAAAAATACACACCGTGACTACACACGCGTCTTCCAGATAATGATACTCATACCGTTGTATCGTATTATAACACTCTCGGTACCGATCGAACTTATCACATATGAACAGTATCTCTTGATAACAACGATTTTTATCCTTACCGGATCACTGATTCTATTAACATTTTTAAAATTATCGCTTGAAAATATCGGACTTGTCTTAAAAGATATTAAGTTACAGATTATCTGTATTGCCGCAGGAGGTGTGATAGGATATCTTGAATGGATATTCATACAACCATCAGGATTTGATTTACTGATATCGACTATATTGATCCTCACACTATGTGCATTCACAGATGAGCTAATATTCAGAGGATTGATACAGCAATCAATTGAGAGGGCGCGGGGACGTCCGTTTACTGCAATCCTTCTAACTTCAACCCTTTATACCATATTTTATATCTCATACCTGGATACACTTGAACTAGTCCTTATATTCTTGACATCCTTATTTTTCGGATATGTAGTATCAAGAAGTAAAAGTATAGTAGGTGTCAGCTTTTCTCATGCCCTGGTAAATATATGCTGTTTTGTTATTTTCCCTAACTGGCTGTAAATTTTATGCTCCAGGGTGCGCTCACTATAGTCCAATGATCGTTTTTGTTATAATGATCATAGCGAATACAGATAAAAGAGGAATAATAATGGCCTTACTTGTCTCAATAAATGGAGTAAATTGAGACTTATTATCAGGATTAGCATTGATTATCTCTACTGCTGATATAAGAAATGATAAAAGGATCATAGTATAAAACCCAAGCTGGGGGTTTTGGATAGAAGATATAATTGTTGGTGCTGCCATCGAGATCATTGTTTTTTCTTCCTATTATTAAGATTCTTTATTATTATTATTATTTACTCACTTGTAGATTATTAATCATTCGGGATATCGAATGTAATATGATACCTGTAAATGCCATGAATGTTCCAATAAGTATTAGCATGATCATCAGCAGCGTTGGTCCGAAATTGAGACTTCCACCAATGTAAAAATCTCTTAAGAAACTCAAACCTAAATATAGTCCTACTATAATAGTGACAATCCCAGGGACCGTGAAATAATACAGCGGCCTGTTGAATTCCATATCCTGCAATATTTTTACCAGCACACTGATACCGTGACTTATCGGATTTTCTGTCGAACAATCAACATCATATCGAATCCCGATTTCAATCTCTTTGATCACAAGATCAGCTTTTGCAGCATCTTTTAACATCTCGCTTTCTATACCAAAACCCTGCTGTCTGAAATTGAAAGCCGGTAGTGTATGTACAGAAAATGCCCTAAAGCCACTCTGGGTGTCGGTAATCTTAATACCACTGTTTAAGTTAGTGACCTTATCCAGTACGGTCTGACCCAATCTGCGGTAAGCAGGTGTATTCTTTCCGTTACCGTTCATATATCGGCTGCCGATTACAACATCTACTTCTCCGGCAAGTATAGGAGCTGCAAGTTTTGGTATCTCTGCCGGTTCATGTTGGCCGTCCGTGTCCATAGTTACAATGATATCCGGGTCGTTTTGTAAAGCAGCATCAAAACCTGTTTTGAGTGCCGCACCTTTGCCCATATTTCTAGAATGACGGATCACTTCAGCTCCGGCTATCTTTGCTATTTCTCCAGTATGGTCGCAACTACCATCATCGATGACAATGATCTGATCTACAAATTTTTTACTCTGTAGAACCACACTACCAATAGATATCTCTTCGTTATATGCAGGGAGTACTGCAATTATCTTATTGTATTGATTGAAATTATTAGTACTATGCAGGTGCATTTCTTCCGTTTTCAACCTCATCCAAGTTTTTATTTTAAAGTGTAACACGCTTTTTAAAAATTGTGGTACTTGTCTCAAAAAAAAACTATCAGATGATTATGTAAAATGCTCACGTTATATATACATTTCTTTTTTACGTGACCGTTATATACTACAAAAAGGAAAAAATGTTTGGTTTGATCTGCTAAATCCGTGTCTGAAGAGGTACTATAGTTATTGTATAGAGAAACCTAATCGAGAACAAAATCCTCATTAACGCTCGGATTTTCTTGAGTATATCAAGTTATACTTGATATACTACAAGAAAATGCTACCCTCAGTCGCATTTACTTGAGATATAATTTTAGAAAATATATACAGTTAAAAATAGAATTATTCCTCTCCTTTCCATATCTTGACCACACTTAAGGTATCCATATCAATAAGCGCTGAAGTTAATATTTTATCCCATGTCACACTCAGGCAGGTCTTTGCTTCATAGAATTCTTTCGAAGTTTCAGGCAGGATCCGCCTTACAGTTGGGTTGCCTGCCTCACCTGATAATGAACTTACAATATCAGGATTCTCCATTGCAATCCCTATGGCATCCTGTCGTGTCTTCTCCGGAATCGCTTCGAGAAGGTAGCCTGTTCGGGTAAGTTTTTGGTTGTTATATGCAAATTCATACAGATCAGGATATCTGCATATAGATGATGTAGCAGATATATGGAGATGCATCACATCGTCCTTTTCGTTAACCGAAATAGTCACATTATCATACTCAGTCCCCTGATAAGGAGTGATCTGGCGCGAGAGTTGTGCTTCGATATCCTCATAGTCAGATGGCTGTGTATTTACCCATATACAATTATATGTCTGCACCTTTTGCTCCGTATCTGTAATACAGCCGGGACTGATGATAATTGCGGATAAAATCATAATTATGAACAGTACCAATATCTTTTTCATATTATCACCGAAAAAGGAAGATAAGATGCGATCAAACGCACCTTAATCCGTTTCCTCGATATCTATCGTATATTCAAACTTTTCCACATAATGTGGTAATATACCAAGCTCCCATTCTCCAGCAGTACCATTTGTGTTATAGCGTTCGATATAACTGGTGCTGTACTCATCATAGATTCCACTGCTGTCCATTTCCCAGGGTACAGTGCATTTTATACCTCCTAGATTGACTGAGCCGTAATAGCCAGTCATGGTCAGGTCTAGTTCTACATAATCTCCTGATGGTCCTTTGAGTGTTAGATCAAATGACGGTTCTTCCTTTGTGTTACTTCCACCACCGCACATATCATATTGATACCGGTTAGAGGAAATTTCGATCGTTATTGGTGCATCGGTCTTAGCTGTAAATGGTTTGATGAAGGGTTCAGTCGGTTGTGTCCATACTTCAAAACTCAGATGGACCATTCTGTCCCATTCATCCAAAGATAAATCATCGAAATTCAGGTCAATTCCTCCTTCATACATGCCTTTTGCATTTTCAGGTACGCTAAGATGAATATTAACTGTGGCAGTCCCGTTAGCAGGTACAACTGAAGGCGCATCGATAGTGATGGCATCATCAGTAAATGCCGGCATCATCATATCATACCTATTCCACCGGTCTTTCGAAAACTCCGGTTCGATCTCGATATCTACATCGCCTGTGTTTTTTAAATTAATCTCATAATCATATTTCTTTCCGGATTCAACACGATCATGGATGTGGGAGGGCTGCATTTGTAGCACCGGTGGCTTCCATACTTCTACATTAAAGTGCATTGCATTGATATATTGCTTATATATCATTTCATAGGGCATTGGTATCACATCATCTGTGAAGGCGATCTGCATACTGTAATGTCCACATTCCGCATCATCAGGAATTTCAACTTTGATCGTAAACTCCATCTCAGCCTCAGGTTCGAGTTCTATTGAAGATGGTGTTATATCAATCCATTCCTCATCAAAGAAGTATTCACTATAGGGTTCTTCGACGAATATAGGGTTTATTAATACTGTTTTGTTATCTTTATTAATCACCTTTACAGTGATATCATCACTTTCGCCTGGCTCTAATTCCATATGAGAGTAGGACGGACTGATCCGGAGTTTGGTAAATTGTATATCTCCCATTTCTTCCATGTCCACTGGATATTCATCTACTATCATTGATTGTTCATGAACTACTTTTGTTTGTTGTTGAACTGCTGTTATTACCGGAATGCCTATTATACTGATCAACAGAAGAGCCAGTAATAAGTTAATTTTTCTTGGTATCATATTTTCAATATCTCCTTATTTTTTTTGTTTAAAAATGAATTAGTCAATAGTTTGTTTTATTCGCGATAATACTGATAAACCTTTCGATGAATGGGACAATTGGAGAACATATCTTATGGAGGATATAATTATTGTCAATAATGCCCATGTAATAATCAGAAGGAGTTGAAGATTAGAAAACGTGAATGGAGTGAGCATTTTCGATATATCAAGATATACTATGAAAAGAATATAGTGAGTGAGGAGAATAAGCCCCCTTCTGTTTGTGCGGCACTTCCCATTCAGGATGTGATCCGCATCTAAACGGCATTCGGCTTAGCGCTAACTCCGGGCAGGCTCCGGAAAGGCCTATATGCCCATATTTGGCTTGCACCCACGAGGATTCACGCGTTCCATCCGCAACCCGTGCGACCTCCGCTTTTTAAGCATCATTGCATTAACACGGTACGGTATCGTTTCTGTGCCATCATACAGCAGCCATATGGGCCTGGCTGTATGAGTCGCTGGATTTAATCAGCAACTGCCAGGACTCTCGTCCTACGCCCACTACAGGCGTTCGTGTCTTCCGGACGGTGGGGGGACTTTCCTCAGGTCATAATGACCCGGCAGCCGTTCTTCCTCTCTCAAACCACTATATTACTTCAATGATGATATATTATTGCATGTGTGATCGCTCACTTTTACAGACACGGTACTGAAAGAATAGCCTTTGTGTACTAATGATTTATGCACTTTTTCTGAAATCATATCAAGAGTTTTAATTAATTGTACCGGATCATCAGTATCTTTGTCAAATGTATGCTCCCTGCTGATGGATTTGATCTATCATTTAACCTGCAGGTTATTTAGACGAATTGATCCATTTCCGGCTTTAACCAATTCACCAGTCGCTATACATAAGCAGATCACCGTATATGGATATGTTATCAGCCACCCAACTTCAAGTGCGCCTCCGATGCTATTAATTACACATAGCACAATCCCTAATATTATCGAAAATTGAAGGTTTTCCCATCCGATTTCACAACTCTTTTTTAGGGAATCGACAGCGCCTTTATTCTCGGTTATCGCAATAGGGATTGCATACTGGAATAGTATCACAAGAAGTAGACCCGGAATTATAAAGAAAACCAGACCCAAAAGTATCGCTAATCCTCCAATTATCAATATTAGCCAGCTAACGATAAAGTAATCGAATCCTTTGAAAACATCACCAATTTCAATCTCTTCACCCTGGATTATTTTCAATGCCATATAGTATATTCCGAAAAACAGGGGAGGTGCTGTAATTATGAAAATTGAGCCAATAGCAGCGATTAATAAAGCAATTATAAATGTTACAAACTGCTTTTTATAAAGATTATAACTTTCGTTTAAAATATCTTCTGTCCTCAAGAATTTTCCTCCTTCTATCCGAATCCTAACATTTTAATCGTTTGTCTCTTGTGTACAATCTTCAGCTAAAATTCTTCTTTGCAGGGTGTCTCAAAACTAAAATTCCCATGGAAAAGGAGTCTAATTATGCCTTTAAATCAAGAACTAAGGTCTAAATTTTTCATTTTTTGGACTTTTGGGACAGCCTGTTTGGCAAAGATAAATATAACTTTTATCTTTATAAAACTTAGGTTTATCGTTGTT
>JAIOQW010000051.1 GCA_021108405.1 Methanosarcinales archaeon | reverse complement strand
GTGGGATGTCACCATAAAACCCACATTTGGGTAAATTATTTATTGGGAATTCCCTAACTTGATGTACTCAAGAAAATCCGAGCGCTAGCGAGGATTTTGTTCTCCTATATTTCATTTTGGAAAAAAAGATAATTTAATTAAATAATCATATTTATATATAATAACCACGTTTGACCAACCGGAGGAAAAACAAATATGTTAAAAATATGGATCGTCTTATTAGTAATACTAGCAATAACATCATTGGGATGTATGGATTCTGATAAGACTGAAGGTACGATTAAAACAGGTGATGTAGACATTGAATATTCCGTTTCTGAAGATTCAGAGGACGAATGGTGTCCCGTAGGCTCTTCATTTAAGATGTCAGACCCTTCCACAGGTGGTATGGCCTCATGGGAAGTAGTAGGTACGGAAGTCATAGATGGCATTGAAATGTGCAAATGGGTCATGGAATCAACTGAAGAAGATGGTGAAAGTTTCAAAATGGAAATGTATCATTCACAGGATGAAAGTATTACAATTACTAAAACCTATGATTCATCAGATAATATTGTTAATGAAATGACCATGAGTGAAGATGGTACTATGATTACTATAAACTATGATTCATCAGGTAATGTTGTTGAGAAAATAACCACGAGTGAAAAAGGCATGATCATTGAAGATGGAGACGGCAAAATCACCGGCGATTATACTCAATAAGAAAAAAATCTTCACTATATACTATAAAAAACAACTATCGTAAATACAGTCACTATACCGATTGTAAGAATATTAAGCCATGATCCGGCCTTTGCCATCTGCGGCACGGTAACAAACCCGGAACCAAAGATAATAGCATTGGGCGGAGTAGCCACTGGCATCATGAATGCAAGGGATGATGCAATAGCAATAGCTGCCATTATCCCTAATGGTGGTATATTCAAACTTATGGCCAGGGATGCGGCAATAGGCATAAGGATGGTAGCTGTGGCTGTATTTGAAGTGAACTCAGTAAGTATTTTTGTAATAGTGACCACAAGTAAAATAATTAACAAAATCGACGTACTACTTAAGAAAACCAGACTTGAAGATACCCATTCAGCCAAACCTGTTTCTATAAAAGCACTGGCAATAGCAAATCCGCCACCAAAAAGGATTGCTACACCCCATGGTACTTTTACCGTATCTTCCCATACCAGCAGCCGGGTTCCATTTCCTGCCGGTATTATAAATAATAGCAAAGCCCCCATAACAGCAACACTGGCATCTGATACAAGCGGGACATATTTACCCCATAATAAACCACGCGACATCCAGAGTACAGCTACAAGGCAGAAAATTATCAGTACATGTCTCTCCTCTTTGGTTATCTTGCCCTGCTTGACAATCTCGTTCTTTATCACTTCCCTGCTGCCAGGCATTTCCTTAACAGGAATGTGGTATATGATACGGGTAAGATAGAACCAGGTTATAAGCAACATCAAAGCAGCCAGTGGGAAACCCCATGAGGCCCATTCAAGGAATGATATCTCCTTATTGAACATCGATTGATATATACCGGCAAAAATAAGATTCGGTGGTGTTCCTATCAGTGTGGCCATCCCTCCTATGGAGGCTGCATAGGCAATAGAGAGCATAAGGGCTATATTAAAAACAGGGTCCACCTTTCTTGAAGATAAATGGGCGATCACTGCTGTACCAATAGGCATCATCACCAGGGCTGTGGAAGTATTTGATATCCATGCTGAGAGAAAGGCAGTAGCTATCATAAAACCTGCTATGATCTTTCTTGGCCCCATTCCTATGATATTTACAATATTTAAAGCAATTCTAAGATGCAGATCCCATTTTTCCATAGCAATAGCAATAAAAAACGCCCCGATCATGAGAAACACTATCTGGTTCCCGTACTGTGCAGTAACATCACTGACTTCCATAACCCCGAATAAAGGGAACAGTACAATAGGTAGTAAGGCAGTAGCATAGATAGGGATCGCTTCACTCATCCACCAGATAGCTATCCACGCTGTAGCGGCAGCTACTACCGTAGCCTCCCGGCAAAGAGCATCAGGGCCATATAATATAATAAGTACAAAAAGAACAGGACCAAGTATCAGTCCTATCCGCTGCCTTGCATCTATCTTCATTCTACAGGTCTTTATTACGGTATCATATAATAAAATACCGAACCATTACCACGTACCCATTTTCTTACATATCCAATTACCATTCCCTTCTTCGATAAATCCCATCTTATCCCAGAAACCAATAGCTTTAAACCGTACTCTATCTGCGATAATAGTATCATAATAATCTTTGAACATATTGATAGTCCTTTGGCCATAGCCGTGCCCCTGGAATTCAGGAAATATATTTATTGAAAAAATAGTTAATGTCCTGCCATTGATCATAGCTCTTACTTTACCGACCCGTTCATCATCCGTATCAATATTGAAATAATCGTAACCTGTGTTAGAATCTTTACGAGAAAATTGCTTGAATTTCAACTGGTCACTCATATCTTTCCCTCATTTCAACTTTTGTTCCAGTACATCAAGTGTAACTTGATGTATCGAAAATGCTCACTATGTTCGCATTTTCGAATCCTCCATTCCTCCGGAATGTCGGACGAAGATTCTACGAATCTTCTAATCTTCGGCTCTTTTAAGAGCCTCAGTCAAGAAAATCCGAGCGTTAGCGAGGATTTTGTTCTTCAAACCCCTGACAGAACGACAGTACATTTTTTCCAAGAACAGGAAGATAGTATCCACCTTCTAAGATAGCAAAACGACGTGAATGTCCCATCCTTTTAGTAAATTCCCTCATTAGCCTTCCAATAAGATAGAAATCAAATGTTGTCAATTTTTTTCCCATATCTTCCTTGTACGAATCAAATCCGGCACATACACCAACGATATCTACATATGGAATTTTTTTAATATAATGTTCAATTAATGCTATATATTCTTTATTGTTATCAGCCATTGGATTCAGGATGAAAACCTCATTCCACCCCTTTAATGAATTGATTGTCCCGTCCCCTTTATGTGCATCAAAATCAAGTACAAATGCGCTGTTGATCATTCCTTTCTCTTTTAATCTGGTAAGCGCAATAGCCATATTGGAAAAAACACAATAACCCCATCCGGAATTCCTGGATGCATGATGACCCGGTGGTCTGATACAGGCAAATGCCGGTTCCTCTGCAATGGCATAATCAGCCGCCATTATAGCTCCACCCGCAGATAGGGAAGCCATATTAAATAATCCTGCATCCTTTTTTATTCCATCAATATATGTCTGTGGATGTACATAGGAAATATCCATAGTTGATGCTCTTACAGGCGAGACAAATTGATATCCACCTTCGTCTTTTAGTTTGGTTATGATACTCTCCATTCTACCAGGCACCGAAGCCCCATCCGATGCATAATCTGCACGCTTGAAATCTTCATGGAATATTATCTTCATATACCTATCACCACCCACTCGCCCTTTTGATATTGCTTTTTGAAACTAAATTCACAGATGTTCGTACTAATTCATTACAGTTATCAAGAACCGGAGGGCCATGACCCGGATATATCGTCTTGATATTCTTATGTGCGATCTTTTCCAATGCCCTGACAAAATTCATTTCATAAGAGGCATCTGTTGATTTAATGATCAAAGGAGTATCGCCTGCAAACAGGACACCTTCTGTTTTACAATACAGGCATATCGAATCGCTGCTGTGTCCAGGTGAGTGGATTACCTCGAACTGCCGATCAGCGATCTTTAATATTTCTCCGTCTCTTACCCGATGGTCCACGCCTTTGAATGACGATGAATATGCATATATCTTTGAATTAAATTCCGCTTTGATCTCGGGTACCATATTTGCATGATCATAATGACTGTGTGTCAACACAGCCATCTCGACCTTGTGCTTGCCTATGCCAGTGGAAGCCTGATATATCTTTTTGATTATAGAAGGGTCTCTACCTACATCTATTAAAGTATTGACATCACGTATGGAATTACTATTTCCAGTGACAAGATAGACGTTTGAAGTATATATTTTATGATCGCGGGTCATGTTAAGGATTTTTATTAGAAGTCAACCCCCACTTTTAGGTCGAATTTAGCCGTTGATTTATTAGTAATATAATTGGCAGTTCTCTAATTTAATCCTACCTGTCCGGGTAAGTTCCTTTTATATTTTTTTGATTGAATTTTAAATTAAGATTAATCACAGTATCGTGTTCTACGACACTGTAACTAAGCCAGGAGGATGAGTCCTGATTGTTAATTGATATGATAATATTTAAATTGTTGTTTTGTGATAACAGTTGTTATCCGAACGGGTAATATATTCAAATATGTTGCCTCTGAAATGACACCCATAAGGCTATATGTTCGATGCATCCTGCTTCGCAAATGTTTTAATGAATATCCTCATTGGTTCAGTCATGCCCTGCACCCCATGGATAACACATATTATCCAAATCACTATCTTTATATATATTAATCCTTTAAGGATAGTCATCAGAGGAATAAACATGCAAAAAAAAACACCCGTCATTCTAATTATTTTTACATTAATCCTGATCTCAAGTGCACAGGCATATCCGATTACTATCTCTGATAATTTCGGCAGTGAAATTATAATAGAAAAACCACCACAACGTATCGTATCGTTATCTCCCTGTAATACTGAGATTCTTTTTGCAGTGGGTGCCGGTGATAAAGTAGTTGGTGGTACTACTTATGATACATATCCTCCCGAAGCCGTTAATCTATCAAAGATAGGTGGATTCTCTACAGTAGATATTGAAGCCGTAGTTAATCTAACACCTGATCTGGTCCTTGCCGAATACGGTAACGGCGAAGAAACAGTAAATACATTAAAGAATCTGGACCTCACATTGGTCTCATTAAACCCAAAAACATTGGATGATATTCTTGATAATATTCTACTTGTTGGAAATATAACAGGAAATGACGAATCGTCTCTTCTGCTCACTACGGATATGAAGCAAAAAATTGAGAATATCGCTGCACAGACAAAAGATATCCAGGATTCTAATAAGCCTACTGTGTTATATATAGTATGGCATGATCCCATGTATGCAGCAGGCACAGGTTCATACCCTGATGACCTTCTGACAATAGCAGGCGGGATGAATATTGTAGAAGAAGATGGCTGGCCGATCATTGATCTTGAACAGATTATTGACAGAAATCCCGAGATAATTATCTGCTCAGGTATGGGAGGTGGCTCATATACTATTATGGAAGCAATAACCGAAAATGAAGTATTATCAACAGTAGATGCTATAAAGAATAATAAAGTATATCCCATATCTGACCCGAATGTTATGGAACTGGCAGGTCCCAGGATAGTTGAAGGACTAACAGAACTATATAGTTATATCGAACCGGAAATTGGGAGTAATGCAATAAATGTTGCGACCGAAGATCAAACTAATGCATCCCAGAGTCCTGACTTTGGTATTATATTTGCAATTAGCATAGTATTACTAATGGCATATTTACAAAAAAAATAATGTAATATTATTTTCATAGTATATCAAGTATAACTTTATATCGAAAATGTTCACTTCGTTCACATTTTCTAATCCTCCATTCCTCTGGAATGTCGGACGAAGATTCAACGAATCTTCTAATCCTCCATTCCTCCGGAATGCCGGACGAAGATTCTACAAATCTTCTAATCCTCCATTCCTCCGGAATGCCGGACGAAGATTCTACAAATCTTCTAATCCTCCATTCCTCCGGAATGCCGGACGAAGATTCTACAAATCTTCTAATCCTCCATTCCTCCGGAATGCCGGACGAAGATTCTACAAATCTTCTAATCCTCCATTCCTCCGGAATGTCGGTCAAGAAAATCCGACTGGAAGGAGGATTTTATTCTGATTCAACATAACAAACCTGTTATAATCATTCTGGTATTACTGCTTATTATAGCAATACCTGTTAGTGTTTCTATTGGTTCTTCTGATATTTCTCCTGTACTTACGACAAAGATATTGCTTTCAGAGATTACTACAAAGATATCAGAATTTACTACAAAGATATTTCATTTACAATTTACTCCAATAGAACAAATATGGACTGATCGTCAGGAGGTCATAATTATAAATGTGCGCCTTCCCAGAGTACTCCTTGCCGGACTGGTTGGTGCAGCTCTGGCCACAGCAGGCTGTGCCCTGCAGGGATTATTAAAAAACCCAATGGCTGATCCCTATATAATTGGAATATCATCCGGAGCAGGTCTAGGGGCAGCTATTTCTATGTATATATTTGCGTTACCTATCCAGCTTATCTCTTTTATTTTAGCACTAATGACAATAATTACGGTATATAATATTTCCAGGGTTGCCGGAAAAGTACCGGTAGACATCCTCCTGCTTTCCGGTATAGCTATTGGTTTATTCTTAAACGCGATCACTTCATGGATTATATTCAAAACAGAGTCGCCTCATCAATTAATTGCTTGGCTTATGGGAGGATTCTGGATAGTTCATTGGAGTGAAGTAAAGATCACTAGCGTCTTAGTGATCGTTGGAATTATTATGTTATATCGTTATGCCTGGAGCCTAAACGTAATGCTGATGGGAGAAGAGCAAGCTCAATATATGGGAGTTGATATCGAACGGGTGAAACTATATGTGCTTGTACTGTCTTCACTGATAACTGCTGCTGCTGTATCTGTCAGCGGGCTCATAGGTTTTGTAGGGCTTATCATACCACATATTATGCGCATCATAGTCGGTCCTGATCACAGGATACTATTTCCGGCATCAACTCTAATGGGTGCTATCTTTCTAATATTCGCAGATACTCTTACTAGAACAGATAGTATATTATGTCTGTTCGGATTACCAGTCGGCATCGTAACTGCCATGTTCGGTGCACCGTTCTTCATTTACCTGCTGCGAAAAAGGAGAAAAACACTCTATGCTTGAAGTTATAGACTTAAATGTCAGCTATGGACCTATACAGGTTTTAAAACAAATATCTCTACAAGTAAGTAAAGGTGAAGTAATAGGGATCATCGGCCCGAACGGTTCTGGAAAAACAACCCTGTTAAAGGCTATTGTCAAAGCTATAAAACCCACATCGGGAACTGTACTAATTAATGAAGTAGATGTACATGAAATAAAAACCAGGGAGATTGCTAAGAATGTGGCAATGGTCTCCCAGGTAATATCAATAAACTTCGATTTTACTGTTGAGGATATTGTATTGATGGGGCGGACCCCCTATATCAAAGGTTCCGAAAGCATTGAGGATATCGATATTGTTAGGGATGCAATGAAAAAAACACATACCCTTTTTTTAAAAGACCGTTTGATAACCCAATTAAGCGGCGGTGAACTTCAGCGCGTGATCATTGCAAGGGCTCTGGCTCAGCAGCCGAATATCCTGCTGCTGGATGAGCCCACATCACATCTGGATATAACCAACCAAATTGATATATTGAACCTTGTAAAGAATGTAGCCGGGAAAGGAATGATAGTACTGGCAGTTATTCATGACCTAAATCTTGCTGCTTATTACTGCAATAAGATATGTTTACTGCAGGATGGGGACTTAATATCATCCGGAACACCCAGGCAGGTATTGACCTCCTCCAATATCAAGCGTGCATTTAATATTGATGTGCAGATTATTACTAATCAAATGACAAACTCACTTAATGTGATGCCTATTCTGGAGCCACTGCATGAGATATAAAATTATAGGACCAACACTGGTAATTAAAGGTGAATTCGAAGCAATAAGTTCAGGTATAAACGGCGGTCGTATGCCGGTTAATTATTTGATCAATCATCATGTACAACAGGATTTTAATCATAACAGACCTAAAGATTATTTGGGCAAATTAACTGATTCTCTTATAATAACAAAGCCGTACTTCGGATTGCTAACTGCGGTAAGTATGGATAATCTGCAGGTGATCAGGGATGATTACCTGACAACCTTTGTCACTGCCGGTATCACACATCCGTCAGGTTTCAGGGTACACAAGGTTGGTACTATTAATATTATTCTTGTAATGGAGCGAAACCTGTCAGATGGTGCAATGGCAGGTGCTATTATCACAGCTACAGAAGCTAAGGGGCTTGCTTTGCTGGAGATGGGATATGATTTCTTAGGAACGACCACAGATGCAGTGATCGTGGCATATGAAAAACAGCCAGCAGATTATTTGGATTATGCAGGACCGTATACTGAAATTGGTAAAAAGATAACTCTGGGGGTTATTGAAGGAGTTAAAAAAGGGATTAATTAGAAAATTTAAGTCTTGAAAGACTCATTGTCACTTTTAATTTTATTGTTTCCGGTACGGATTTCATCAATTCTGGTTTAAGATAGACTGCTTTTGCCCAGGAATGAGCTGCTCGATCATATTTACCAAGATCATAAAGGGCTGATCCGATACCCTGGTGAGCTTCGATAAATTGCGGATCAAGCCTGATAGCTTCCTGGAATTCCTTTACTGCTTCTTCATATCTACCTGATTCATAATAAACATGTCCTAGATTATTACGGGCATGGGAATAATCAGGGTCTATCTTAAGAGCTTCCTGAAATTCAGCAACAGCTTCATGATCTCTGTTTTGCTCAGCATAGATATTTCCAAGAATGTTATGGGCCAGAGCAAGATCCGGATCATACTTTATAGCTTCATTGATCTGGGTAATTGCCTCATCATCCCTGTTCAGATCAGCATATATGAATCCCAGATTACAGTACCCTTGCGAATATTCAGGGTTGTATACTAATATTTTTTGCAGCCTGGCTATTGCATCTTCCCAGCGTCCTGTCTTATGATACATAACTGCCAGGTTATTATGAGCTTCAATATATTTCGGATTCAGTCTAAGTGAAGCTTTGATATGAGAAATTACCATATCTGATCTACCTATTGTATCATATACAATACCAAGATTGTTAAGTATGATATAGCTCAGACCGGATTTGGTAGTTATCTGGAAAAAAGAATAGTATTCATTCAACAATTGATAGATCTCATGATCTAACCCGTATATTTCCTCCTTATTTTTTAAGAAATATAAATCACCCTTCCGGTTGTACATTTGTTTAATATTGATCTCCAGGATCGATTCAATACTGATGTCTATGAACAGAACTGTGTCAGAAGAAAAACAATCCATTATTAAAAAAACATGAGACCCTGCACTGCCTACCTTCACCTCAGATACCAGGTAATTTAAAAGGATATAGCCGATCTGTGTGATAGCAGCACAGGATACAAGGAACTCTGACTTTTTGTTCTTTATATCATCAGGGATATCTGCTTTTGTTAGGATTGAAAAAATATTTTCATTTCCCTGATTGAGACCATTGACTAACAATTTTGGTAGTCTTCCTGGAATATCAGGTCTATATATACCTTTTTTTTCAAGAAAAACCATTATCTTACTTAGAAGATCGATCAGTCTGGCATTATCCTTATTCCTTATGGCAGAATCTGTTTCTTTTCTTATTAGTTCAATATCCATCTCTTTAATTAGTATTATAATCTCATCAATTATCTCCTGTATCACTCCTTCCTGGTACTCGATGTTTCTAAGAATTTCTCTTAGCTCAACAGCGATTTTTTCGGTCATTGTTATTACCGTGTCCTTTTAGAATCGAGCAGGGACATATAAAGATCAAAAAGAGCTTGATAATGCTACTAATCTACTATTTTACTTACATCTTTATCAAATTTCAATAATTTCTTGGTAAGTTCATTTTCTTCATCAAGGGTAAATGTCCTGAATGTTTTCCCTACCTTTTTTTCGTTAACGATACCTAGTTTCAATAATGGTTCCATTACTCTGGACACACTCGAATGAGATAGACCTGTTTCTTCAGCTATACCAAATAAAAATGTAGTATTACCGCGGTTCTTAAGCAGGTTTTCCATCACTGAAAGCTGAGCGGTTTTTCCAAATATTTTCTCAAATGAACCCATGTTTACCATTAATTAATGTACACTTAATATATATTAACTTATTCTTTTTATAGTATATCAAGTGTAACTTGATATATCGAAAATGCGTCACATTTTCTTATGTTCGCTCTTTCAGAGCCTCACATGAAGATTCTACGAATCTTTTAATCTTCACTTAAGACAGATAAAAACGATACCAATAAATGTATGAAATTCAATTCAATACAATAACAGGATGGTTCAATATTGCTAATAACGAAACTGGAGCGTTTTATTCAGGAAGATATAGGGCCTGATGATACCTCATATACTATCTTACCGGAAACATGGGTCTATGCCGTAGTAATTGCCAAAGAAGACGGAGTACTTTGCGGATTGGAAGAAGCCCAACAGGTCTTTGATTATTTTGGGCTGGAATCGAATTCAGAGTTTAAGGATGGAGATTTATTACAGGCCGGTGATATGATTGTAAAGATATGTGGGCCTGTCAGGGATGTACTGCAAGCTGAAAGATTATCACTCAATTTTTTATGTAAAATGAGCGGTATCGCCACATTGACAGCCAGATGTGTAAACCTTGCCAGTGGCGTCAGGGTGGCCTGTACCAGAAAGACTACGCCCGGATTCAGGGAATTCGAAAAAAAGGCGGTTAGATACGGAGGCGGAGATAGCCATAGATACGGTCTTTCAGATGCGATAATGATCAAGGATAACTATATGGCAGTTATGACAATTGAAGAAGCGCTAAAGGCAGCTAAGCAAAAGGGAAGTTTTACAAAGAAGATCGAAGTAGAAGTATCAAACTCCCGGGAAATGCTAAGTGCTGCCCGCGCAGGTGCGGATATTATAATGTTTGATAATATGCAGCCTGGTGAGATTGTGGAATGTATTAACACATTAAATGATTTAGGGTTGCGAAACCACATAATACTGGAAGCGTCCGGAGGCATTGTTGATACAAACATCACGCAGTATGCAGCTACTGGCGTGGATGTAATTTCCATGGGCTCGTTGGTACATGCACAATGGCTGGATATGAGTTTGAAAATTACCACAAAATAAAAAAATCGGAGATGAAAATATAAAATCAATTATACTTGCAGGTGGGTCAGGGACCCGCCTATGGCCTTTAAGCCGGGAATTATATCCAAAGCAGTTTTTAAAGATCTATGAAACATCTTTATTTCAGGATACCTTCATTAGATGTCTTGAAATATCTGACCTTGAGGCAATATTTGTTGTTACCACCGAGTCCCAGAAATTATTTGTGAACGGACAGATTGAAGAACTCGGGTATGAAATTCCAAAAAAGAATATCCTGGTTGAACCCGAAGGAAAAAATACCCTTCCTGCAATATGTTTGGGAATGCGTGAAATTGAGAAACAGTTTGGCAGATCAGTTGTAGGGATCTTCTCATCCGATCACCTGCTGGATATCAATGCTATGGATACCATCGCAAGGTCAAAGAAACTGGCAGATGATCATCTTGTGACATTCGGTATAGTACCTACAATCCCTCATACGGGGTATGGATATATAAAACCGGGTCCACCCCTTGGATCAGGATATATTGTAGCCGAATTTAAGGAAAAACCTGATATCGAGACTGCAAAACAATATATTAAAAAGGGCTATATGTGGAATAGTGGAATGTTCCTGTTTGATACTCAATTGTTCTTTGCAGAACTTCAATTGCATGCACTGCAGTTGTGGAACGAGTTCTGTGTCCCTGGAAAGTATATTGAAGATATCTATAATACTGTGCCAAACATATCTGTTGATTACGGTATTTTAGAAAAGTCAAATAAGGTTGCTGTTGTTAAATTAATATATAAATGGAGTGATCTGGGCAATTTTGATGCTATGTACCAGGAGTTTGAAAAGGACGAGAAGGGTAATATAGTACATAACTGCGACGATCTATCTGTTGATTCTACAGGTAATCTCATATATTCAACAAGGAAAAAAGCTGTATCATTGATAGATATCAATGATACAATAGTGATAGATACCAGGGATGCCTTGATGGTATGTCCAAGACGCAGCAGTCAGAAGGTAAAAAAAGTAGTGACAATTCTGAAAAACCAGGGTGATGAGCGAATAACTCTTCACAGAACTGTTTACAGACCATGGGGTTCACACACTACCCTGGAAAACTCACCCGAACATAGTATCAAACGGCTCAGTATTATGCCATACAAGTCAATTGGCACACACACCCATTATCACAGGACCGAGCACTGGGTAGTGATAAAAGGAACAGCCAGTGTTACGATAGGTGATAATGAATCTATTCTTGAGATGGGTGAGAGTACCTTTATTCGAAAGGGTGTTAAACATAAGATATTTAACCCCGGTTCAGGTGAGCTGGAGATCATCGAAGTACAATTGGGAGAATATGTTGGAGACGATGATATTACCAGATATGAATACTGACTATAGGGGCTTTCTGGAATGTTCTAGGCACAGCTTTACCAGGTCATCCAGCCTGGCAGTACCTGCACACATTACCTGATCAGCACCACCCCAGTATATCTTCACTGTTCCATCGTCCTCAGGTACGGCTCCGCAGGTAAAGACCACATTAGGGACATATCCTGATACTTCCCATGGATCTTCGGGCTGCAGTATCCAATCATCTGCTACTCCGAGGATCTTAGAAGGATCATTTAGATCATGCAGGGCAACACCAAGCCTGTAGACCGAGCCGCTCATGGTAGGGTAAACTCCATGATAGATATTCAACCATCCTGCTTGAGTCTTTATAGGAGTTGCTCCGGGACCGGTCTTCATCTGGTCCCAGTGATAGGAGACCGGGGCTATTAGTGCCTTTGAGCGGCCCCAGTGGATGAGGTCAGGAGAATAGGATATCCAGATGGTCCATGGCAATATTTCCGAATGCGGCCGATCAAGCCTGATATACTGCCCGTCGAATTTGTGTGGAAAGATGACAACATTACGCATATCTGCCTGTGATATTAAAGCTATGCGCTCAATATGAATAAAATCACTGGTCCTGGCAAGACCAATGCGTACTCCGTATCTGGAATATGCACTATATGTGATCAAATACTCACCGTCTATATGGCAGATCCTGGGATCTTCTACCCCGAATTCCTCGTACTCTCCAAAAATACTGTCTGATGAGGGAATTAAGAAAGGCTCATCGTGAACTTTAAAATTAAATCCGTCCTGACTTGTTGCAATCCCTATAATAGAGCGCCCGCTGCGCAGGTGCATCCTGGGCAACATGATATACTCATCTTTATACTTTGCCACTGCTGCATTATAAACCATTTCAACTGTGTAGGGTACATCATCCTTTGTGAGGATGGGATTGCCTGAATAACGCGAGATTAATGATTTCTTCATTTGTAGAACCTCTATAATATATTGTTTTATAATATACTAAGATTGCGTCTGGAGATTATTAATTTATTGATAATTTATAAAAAAAGCTTTTTAGATACGTTAGTAGATAGGGTAATTGAGATGTAGGAGTAAATCAAGGACTCTGGATTTCGCTTTGCTCAAGTCCAGGGTATCCACGGGATGAAGGTCGGATTGTTAGATTAATATTCATTAAAGCGGTGTAGGTAGGTGGATGTTCGCGAAAGGAAGTATAATGTTTACCCATAATCAAATATCCACCAAAATATTCAGTAAGTTATATATCTAAGATGATCAAAAGTAGAAGTAGCAGGATACCCAGGAAAGAATTTCCACATTTTAAAGAATAGTGCGGTGACTAGAGACTCTTTATTATTTTCTGGAGGATCAACAGCCAGCCGTGTGATACTGCACCGTAAAAAACGTAAAGTGTACCTGTTCAGCTTTAAATATCCCTGCCATTCTGACTCCAGATTTGAACATTGAATAACTTCAATTTGCAAATAATAACATCAACCTGAGTTCGTATCAGTTCGTATCAGTTCGTTTTAGTTCGTTGTTTTTTAATTAAGGACAGTACATATTAATCAATTTAGCGAATTCATTACCATTTAAATTAAATTTTGGTATCCGTTCAATATCTACTGTATTTCTTTTTCTGCTAAAATTAACTAAAACTCC
>JAIOQW010000337.1 GCA_021108405.1 Methanosarcinales archaeon | reverse complement strand
CTCATTTAATCTAAAGCTTTTTGATGGAACTGAACGCTAATTGGCAACAAGTCTAGTATATCAAGTATAACTTAAATCAAAAATGCTTCGTATTTTCCAATCCTCCATTCCCCTGGAATGTCGGACGAAGATTCTACGAATCTTCTGATCTTCAGCTTCTTCGAAGCTTCAGTATCGAAAATGTTCACTTCGTTCACATTTTCTAATCCTCCATTCCCCTGGAATGTCGGACGAAGATTCTACGAATCTTCTGATCTTCAGCTTCTTCGAAGCTTCAGTCAAGAAAATCCGACCGTAGGGAAGATTTTGTTCTCACACTTTTATTAAGATCCTTCAAACTATCAATTTTTTCCAATAATAATTAATAATCAATAAAGATTCCAGGTAGCTTCTTAAGAAAATTCAATCACCCATATCAAACAATTTATTATAAAAAGACACAGGACACTGAAAAATTATAGATCAATATTTCAAATATCAAGAAAAAATCATATCATCTTACCTGAAACACCCTCCAAATCCTAAAAGATTATTTCATAACGTTTTTATACATATAACTCAACTCATCTTTCATAAAATATCAGGTGATGATATGGAAAATATTATTGACATTTATATACCTGTAGCGGTATTTGTAATCTTTGGACTTGCGATTCCATTAATATGTATGTTCCTTGTAAAACAATTATCACCAAGGAGTAAGAATCCTGTAAAGTTCACAACCTACGAGAGTGGTTCAGTACCTTCGGGTAGTGCAAATATCATGTTCAATACTGAATATTATATTTATGCAATCATTTTCGTGTTGTTTGATGCTGAAATTTTGTTTTTATATCCATGGGTCACAGTATACATGAATGATATAGTGATCAAAAATGTGGACGGTTTCAGCACTGGACTTTCAGTAATAGCAATGTCATTGTTTATGATAGTTGTGCTATTAGGATTAATCTACGAATGGAAGAAGGGGGCCTTAGAATGGGTCAGATAGAAGATGAGATAATTCCACCGAATGTTGGATTTGCCACCACCAGTGCAATACATGAGTTCATTAAGAATTCGCCTTTCCAGAAGATAGTTAACTGGGGACGTAAGAATTCATTATGGTTCATGACGCATCCAATGGGCTGTTGTGGAATAGAACAGATATGTGTGGGTGTAGCCCACTATGATACTGATAGGTTCGGTATCATTCCAAGATGTTCTCCAAGACAGGCTGATGTGATGATGATCAGCGGATATGTCAGCAAGAAATATCTCCCGGCTCTGATCAGGGTCTGGGACCAGATGGTTGAACCAAAATGGATCTTAATGATGGGCGAATGTGCAATATCAGGCGGTCCATGGTGGGAATCATATAGTACAGCCATTAATCTGGATGAGATATTCCCTGTAGACATTTATATCCCTGGCTGTCCGCCAAGACCGGAAGCCCTTATACAGGGTTTTGTTGAATTGCAAAAGAAGATCGTCGCACAGCAGGACCGGACTGTTATACCGAATCCGGCAGAGGAGGGTCTTGGAGATGGCTACTGATAAGACCATTATGGTAGAATTGACTGATGCATTCTCAGATGCTATATCTGATGTGGATGTACCATCTGCTAATCGAGCAGAGGCAAGAATTGATAGCAGTAAAGTAACTGAGATCATGCAGTTTTTACGTGACAAGGGTTTTGATCATCTTTCATGTATATCAGGTGTGGACTATCCCCCTGATAAAATGGAGGTTGTATACCACGTAACTTCTTATTCTGCTCCTCTGGTAATAACCTTAAAGGCGACGCTTCCCAGGGATGATCCCAATATTGATTCATTGTGTGATATCTACTGGAATGCGAACTGGTATGAAAGAGAAACATGGGAGATGTTCGGAATAGTTTTCAATGACTGTCCGTATCTGAAAGTGTTAATTCTTCCGGAAGAAATGGATGGCGAATGGCCTATGCGTAGAGACTACGCAGGATATCCCAATGCAACATAGGTGATGAAAAATGACACATGAAAACACTCAAATTACTTCCCCGCCATCGCCATCTGAGATCCTTCTTCATCTTGGACCGCAGCATCCGCTGCAACCAGGTCCTTTCTTGCTTGATCTTAAGATCGATGGAGAGACTATAAGAGAAGCTGAACTCAAGATAGGCTATATTCATAAAGGTATGGAAAAGGTTTTCGAGGACAGGACATATATTCAGATCATGCCTTTGACAGACAGGATATGTTATCTTGCATCTAATGCAAACAACGATGTATACTGTCGGGCAGTTGAAGAACTACTGGGTATTGAACCAACACCACGTGCCAAGTATCTGAGAGTAATAGCTAATGAACTTAACAGGATACAGAGCCACCTATTAGGTATAGGTGAATATACTACTGATGTAGGCTTTTTAACTATGTTCATTTATATGGTGAGAGAGCGAGAAAGTATTGTATCGCTGCTGGAAGCTATCACAGGTTCCAGGCTGAACCACAATTATGCACGCTTCGGCGGAGTGGCAAACGATCTGCCACCGAATTACAAGAGTATGGCATTAAAGACCCTTGGTGAAATAGGCAAACTTGTCAAATCCCACGATGAAATGATGTCAAGTGATTCAATATATCTTAAAAGGACCAAAGGTGTAGGAGTACTGACTGATAAGGTAGCCAGTGAACTCGGTGTGGCAGGACCACCCTTAAGGGCCACTGGTGTGGAGTATGATCTAAGGCGGATTGAGCCATATCTGGTATATGACGATCTTGACTTTAAAGTGATCACACAACAGGATGGAGATGTTTTCTCCCGGGTCAAGGTACGATTATTGGAGATACAGGAAAGTATCTACATTATCGAGCAGTGCCTGGACCAGATACCATCAGGCCCGTATAAGCAGCATGTAACGCCTTATATTACAAGACCAAAGGTAGGAGAAGTATATACTCGTATCGAAGATCCGAGAGGCGAATTGGGTATGTACCTGGTATCCGATGGATCCAATAAACCATACCGTTTCAGGATAAGAGGTCCGGCATTTGCTACAGCGCAGGCACTACCGCCCTTATTAATAGGGACATATATGGCAGATGTAGCTGCCATAGCAGCAAGTATGGATTCATGTACCAGTGAGGTAGATCGATAGGAGGCGTGAATTATGGTTATTTATGATGATATAATGTATTGGCTTGTTTTAATTTTTGCAGAGAGTCACCCTTATTCAGACTGGATCAGGGGTATTCTTGGCGGACTTGTAATTGGAGCCGTATTCGGCGGGGCCCTGGTAATGGTATATCTCGAGCGTAAATTCCTCGGAGATATCCAGTCCAGGATAGGTCCTAACCGTGTAGGCGGTAGATATGGTGTGTTGCAGTTGATTGCAGATGCCATTAAATTGTTTACTAAAGAAGATATTATACCGGCTAATGCAGATAAGTGGTTATTTATCGGAGCTCCGATCGTTGCTTTGACATCAGGGTTCTTGATGGTAGCTGTACTTCCATTTGATTATTTATTGATCAATGGTAGTTATTATGCAGTGAATGTAACCAGGATGGATATCAGTATCCTGTATCTTGAAGCAGTGTCAGGATTGGCTGTCTTTGCCATATTTATGGCAGGATGGGGATCTGGCAGTAAATATTCAATGCTTGGAGGTTTCAGGAACATAGCTAAGATGATCGGTTACGAGATCCCATTAGGTGTTTCTATAATCAGTGTGGCTATAATGGCACAATCACTGGATATCGTAGAAATTGTTGAGGCTCAGGATTTCCTTTGGAATATAATGATCCATCCATTGGCGTTTATAGTATTCGGTATATGTCTTGTAGCAGATGTAGGACGTATACCTTTTGATCAGACAGAATCAGAAGAAGAGATCATTGCCGGATGGGCTACGGAATATAGTGGTATGAGATGGGGTCTTGCATTCTTTGCAGAATACCTTCATGCTGTTGTGGGTTCATTCATGGTGGCTTTAATATTTCTTGGTGGATGGAACGGTCTTCCAATTGTAGGTAATCTATATATCCCCGGAATATTCTGGTTGATCATTAAAACAATAATGGTGATAATGTTCTTTATATGGACACGTGGTGCATTACCAAGATACAGGATAGACCAGGTAGTTGACCTTGGATGGAAATGCTTACTTCCTCTATCGTTATTGTGTCTGGTCTGGTCTACTATTATAGGATTAGTTTTCGGATAAGGAGGGGAAAAAGATGGTATTAAAAAATTATCTATTAACACTTCGTAATGTGTATACAAAATCAGTAACAAGACTCTATCCGGAAGAGATTATGGAGCTGCCTGATGCATTTAGAGGGCAGCAGCATCTGGATACGGATAAATGCGTAGGCTGCGGCATATGCTCTCAGGTTTGTCCCAATAATGTTATTGAGATCGTAAAAAGTGGAAAATGGTATCCCCAGTTCGATAACGGGCATTGCCTGTTCTGTGGACTTTGTATTGACTTTTGTCCCAATGGGGCACTATCAATGACAAAGCATTTCGAACTTTGTTCATGGGATCGACAGGGTACTATTTACAGGCCTGAGCAGATATCAGTTCCGAATAAAGCGGAACTTGAAGGCAGGACAGGAGGGTATACAAAATGATCAATCTTGAGATCATACCTTTTATGATCGTTTCATTGATAATGATCGTTTCGTCTATATTGGTGGTAAAAGCCAAAGATGTTGTACATTGCGCTTTCGCTTGTGTGGTATCTATGCTAAGTGTAGCAGGATTCTATGTACTTCTTAATGCCCAGTTCATGGCAGTTGTCCAGATACTGGTATATGTAGGAGGTATTGGAGTAATGATACTCTTTGCTGTGATGTTGACCGGACGAGGACAGGGGGTGGAGTGATTATGGAACAAATATCAGGTGATATTGGAAAAATACTGAATCTGGTAGTTATGCTCCTGCTGATCGCTACATTGGTCTTTGCAATAACCAGCTCTGTTGTTCATCTCGGAAGTCCGTCATCCCTTGAATATCTCGAATGGGAAGATGGTACAAAAGATGTCAGCGGCATAGAACATATAGGATCACTAGTATTTAGTGAATATGTAGTGCCTTTTGAGATTATGTCATTGATCTTACTTGCAGCACTGATATCCGGTGTATATATGGCTAAAAAGGAGGTGTAATAATGTTACCAATTAGTTATTTCCTGATCGTTTCGGCGATTGTCTTTTGTATAGGCGTATATGGTGTAATGACACTGAGATCCGGTATCATGATCATGATGTGTGTGGAATTGATGATCAATTCGGCAAATGTCAATCTGGTCGCGTTCTCATCTCATTTCGGCCAGATAAATGGTCAGGTATTTGCACTATTCTGTATAGCATTAGCAGCGGCTGAAGCTGCAATAGGATTTGCAATACTAATGTCGATCTTCAGATCAAATAAGAATATTAATATTGATAATCTCAATATCCTGAGGTGGTAAGATATGGTTAATGATGTTACTAATATTGCATATTTAATCGTAGCACTTCCTGTATTGGCATTCGTTCTTACCCTTGCCTTTGGAAAGAAGCTTCCCTCAGGCGGAGGATATATACCTATACTGGCTATCGCTTTATCCTGTATTATTTCAATAATGGCGTTTTTACAGATACGTGAAACAGGTATGCCTATTGAGATATCTTCTCACTGGTTCGCAGTATTAAATGTAGGTATATTTATCGATCCTCTTGCAAGTGTGATGTTGCTAATGGTCTCTTTTGTGAGTCTTCTCATCCACATCTATGCAATAGGTTATATGGCACACGACCCTGCCAAACCCAGGTATTTCGCAGAAACCGCACTATTTACGGCTGCTATGCTGGGTGTTGTTCTGGCTGATAATATTCTCCAGTTTTTTGTTGCATGGGAAATAGTGGGCTTATGTTCATATCTGCTGATCGGTTTTTGGAATCATAAACCAACAGCAGCTGCTGCGGGTAAAAAGGCATTTCTAACTACCCGTGTAGGCGATGTACTATTTATGGCAGGTATAGTGATCTTATTCTTCAATATGCGTGAGCATGTCCTTCCCCATATAAGCGGACAGGAAGAAGTTTATCTGCTCCAGTTCAAGACAATCTTTGAAAATATTGCATTGATACCTTCGCAGCAGCTTACCCTTATTACACTGCTCTTCTTTGGCGGTGCGGTAGGTAAGAGCGGACAGTTCCCCTTACATGTATGGCTGCCTGATGCAATGGAAGGTCCTACAACAGTTTCGGCCTTAATTCATGCAGCTACCATGGTAACAGCAGGTGTATACCTGGTTGCAAGGACATTCCCTATGTTTATTGCAGCACCGGATTCACTTATGGTTGTAGCTTATGTAGGTGGCTTTACAGCTTTGTTCGCATCTACTATGGGATTGGTAATGAACGATATCAAACGTGTACTTGCCTTCTCTACTATCAGCCAGCTTGGATATATGATGCTCGCACTTGGAATGGGTGCGGTGATCGGTGCTGAGGCCGTAGGTTTTGCTATGTTCCATCTTATCAACCATGCATTCTTTAAAGCCTGTCTGTTCTTATGTGCAGGTAGTGTCATTCATTCTACCGGGACTAATGACCTGCGTGAAATGGGTGGTCTGTTTAGTAAGATGAAGATCACAGGGATTACCATGTTATTTGCATCTCTTGCCTTAGCAGGTATTGGTATACCATTTCTTAAAATACTTGATACACCTATAGGTACCAGTGGCTTTGTCAGTAAGGATGCGATCATTGTGGAAGGTACATATGTATTTGCTCATCTTTCACACAACTGGATCCCATTTGCCTTTGGTGTAATAGCGGCATTATTAACTGCTATATATACATTCAGGCTGTGGTTCATGGCATTTACAGGAAAACCACGTCAGGAAAGACATCCTCATGAGTCACCTTTTACCATGACAGGAGTATTGTCAGTCCTTGCAGCATTTGCGATGGTATTCGGAATGCTTACTTTCCTTCCGTTTTTAGAATTCGTAGGACATACCTATGATCACGAAGAGATCCACCATCTTGCTGTGCTGGGTGAAAATACTATTATAGACCATCATGAACTTCATCATATTGTCGGTGAAGCTTCGCCTATAATATTCTTATTACCTGTTGTTGTCGGTGTAGGTGGACTTTTATTATCATGGGTGATCTATAACAGACGGTGGATAAGTGTGGCATCAATCGGAAATTGGAAAAATCCGATCTTTGCGGTTATTGCCAGGCGGTACTACCAGCATGAAATATTTATTGAGTTGATCGCTTTGAAATTTACCTATGGAGTTCTTGCATTAAGCGCTGAATTTATTGATCGCAGGATAGTAGATGGTATCATCGACGGTATCAGTGATTTTGTCGTTGGAGCAGCAGATATCGTGAAAAAGGTACAGAGTGGTGTAGTTCAGAATTATGCCACGGCAACGGTTGCAGGAGTAGCTTTGCTGGGTCTGATACTTACATTTTTGTCAATTACGGAGGTGATCTAGATGCAAAGTATTTATCTGTCACTAATCCTGTTCTTGCCTTTAATAGGCGCAGCATTGACATTCTTTATCAAACCGCGTGAGATCGCAAGAGTAGTTGCACTGGTATTCTCAGTTATTCCCCTGTTCATCACAGCAATGTTATTTTCCAGGTTTAATTCGGATCTAGGTTTTTTGCAATTCCAATTTGCGGAGAACTATACATGGATCAGCAGTCTGGGAATTAATTATTCACTGGGTGTTGACAGCGTCAGTATGCCACTGATATTACTTAATGCGATACTTTGTCCCCTGACAATCATTTATTCATGGGGCGAGCATAAAGATGCGAATCAGTACTTTGCTCTATTAATGATACTACAAGCAGGTGTGTTTGGTGTGTTCATGTCACTGGACTTCTTCCTGTTCTATATCTTCTGGGAGCTTACACTGATACCATTATACTTCCTGATAAGTATCTGGGGCGGTCCGAATAAGGATTATGCAGCCATCAAGTTCTTCATATATACACATGTGGCGAGTCTTGTAATGTTGCTTGGTATATTTGCACTGTACTTCAGTACAAATGTCAATACATTCTATATACCTGATCTCCTCAGAGCATTTGCCGGTATCGATGATGTAATGAAAGTAGCAATATTCCTTGCCATTTTCTTCGGATTCATGGTTAAGATGCCTACTGTACCATTCCATACCTGGCTTCCTGATGCTCATGTGGAAGCACCGACTGCAGGTAGTGTACTGCTTGCCGGTGTGCTCCTTAAGATGGGCGGATACGGACTGTTCAGAGTACTTCTGCCTATGATCCAGGATATGGGTACTTACCAGGGTCAGATCATTACGATAATGGCCTTTTTCGGAGTGCTGAGTATTTTGTATGGTACTTTTGCGGCATTGGCTCAAACAGACTTAAAGAAAATGGTAGCCTACAGCAGTGTAAGTCATATGGGCTTTGTAATGCTGGGTGCGGCAGCCTTTAATGTTATATCTGTTTCAGGTGCTATGTTCCAGCAGTTCAGTCACGGACTGATCACTGCAGTGTTGTTCATGAGTGTTGGTGTGATCCAGCATAATGTTCATACAAGGATAATATCAGAACTCGGCGGTCTTACAAAGAAGATGCCCAAACTTTCCTTTATCATGATGGGAGGTTTTATGGCATCCCTCGGATTACCTCTTATGTGCGGTTTTGTAGCTGAGTTCCTGGTACTTACCGGTTCATACCTGACACTTCCCGTATATGCTATACTGGCTTTCTTAGGTATTGTAGCAACAGCCGGATATCATCTATGGGCTTTGCAAAGAGCTATGTTTGGCAGTTTCAATGAGAAACTGGGTGATATTAAAGACACAGTATCTTATGAGTGGATACCCATGGGAATACTGGTGCTCCTCATCATCTACTTTGGTTTTAATCCGGCACCTGTATCGGATATTTTCCAAGCTGCCAGTAGCGTCATACCAGGGGTGATGCAAATATGAGTTTTACTTGTGAATCTCTTATACCATTTGCTCCTGAGATTATATTGGTAATTGCAGCACTTTCAATTATGATAATAGGACTATTCATGGAAACATCAAGTAAAAAACTACTGGGTTATTTTTCCGTTGTAGCTTTATTATCATCTACAGCTATTATTATTGCAAAAGGCGTTTATGAAGTGGAGTTAACCGGGTTATTAGCTGGTTCGCTCAGTATTGATCCTATGAGCCAGTTCTTTAAACTGACATTTTTACTGGTGTCCTTATTAGTAGTAATAGCTTCAATAAAAGAATTTGAAGAACATTCCAATCAGGATGAATATTATACGTTGATACTACTCGGTACTATCGGTATGATGTTAGTGGCATCTGCTGTGGATATTGTGACAATGTTCATAGGCTTCGAACTTGCCAGTTTATCTACTTATGTACTGGCAGGATTCAATAAGAATGAACCCAAGAACATAGAAGCAGCTATAAAATACTTTATCATCGGTGCGGTATCATCCACTCTACTGCTGTTCGGCCTGTCATATATGTACGGCTTAAGCGGCGGTCTGACTAATATCGATGAATTGGCAAACTTCTTCAGTATGAATACTGAATTGCTTATAAGCCCCATGGGTATAATGGCATTAGTAATGATGACCGCAGGATTCGGGTTCAAGATGGCACTGGTACCATTCCATATGTGGGCACCGGATGTATATCAGGGATCACCTTCTGTAATATCAGCACTGCTTGCAGCAGGTTCTAAGAAGATGGCATTTGTAGCTGCCTTCAGAGTACTGCTAGTTGCAATAATCGCTATGAAGGTTGAAATAGGAATATTGTTCGCAATACTGGCTGTGGTTACTATGACATTAGGTAATGTAGTTGCTGTAGGCCAGAAGAGCATTAAAAGGATGCTTGCCTATTCTTCAGTAGCCCAGGCAGGATATATTGCCATGGTCTTTGTTGTGGTAACTCCTGAAGCATTAACAGGCGGTATATTGTATGTGATGTCTCATGCATTTATGAAAGCAGGGGCATTTATTACCGTTGGTGCTGTTTGTTATGTTTTGTTGAAACAGAATAGTAAGGCACAGGATGTTGATCATATTGATAATTTTGCAGGACTTGGAAAGAGGTCGCCATTTTTGGCATTTAGTATATTGGTATTCCTCTTTGCACTGGCCGGAATACCGTTCACTGCAGGATTTGTCAGTAAGTTCATACTGTTCTTAGCAGTACTCAAGGAAGGATATCTTTATCTGGTGGTCATAGCCATATTGAACAGTGCACTGTCACTGTATTATTATGCCAGGGTCGTAAAGTATATGTATGTACTTCCACCTGCATCAGACGAGAAGATGTCAGTACCCACTCCTTATGTTATAGCTATTGTACTGGCTATGTTCGGTGTACTGGCTATAGGAATTGTTCCTGAACCGTTTGTCAACTGGGCAACAAGTGCAGCCGAGGTATTATTTTATTAGGTGGTGAAAAGAAATGGCAGATTGTGATATATGCGGAGTAGGGAGACCTACTCTCTGTCCTCTTAAGGTACATGTACAAAGGTTCTATAGTGCATATCCCAAAGGTATGTGGATGAACCTGTGCGAGGAATGCACTGAAGCTACGCATGATTCCTTCCAGCTTCGTTCTGAGAAAAGCGGTAAAAAATGCCAGCTTTGCGGAAAGAAGGGTGAGCAATTATATGCATTGGAAATAAGGATTCCTGATTTCAGCGAACCTTATTATAAGGAAGATGAAAGGGCTTTATGTGCTGACTGCCTGCAGGCTGGCGAGGATGCCTATAATCGGCGTCAAAAAGAAAAAGCTGAAGAACATGAACACTAATCAATTCAAGTAACTGCTCGCTAACGCTCGCAGTTACTTGATTTTGATATAAGGAATCCGGCAAGGCCGGATTTTATTTCTTTTTTTTTAGATGTGCAGAAAGTCGGAATAAGTTGATTATTGATCCCAGGTATATAACGTAAAATTTGTAGATTTATTATAGTATGTCAAGTATGACTTGAATCGAAAATACTTCGTATTTTCTAATCTTCAACTCCTTCGGAGCTTCAGTATCGAAAATGTTCACTCCGTTCACATTTTCCAATCCTCCATTCTTCTGGAATGTCGGACGAAGATTCTACAAATCTTCTAATCTTCAGCTTCTTCGAAGCTTCAGTCAAGAAAATCCGGGCGTTAGCGAGGATTTTGTTCTAACTGTTTCCAACATATCAAGGTCAATAAGCGTGACATCTTTATCTATAATATTATTATCAAATCCACTCTTGCTGATTATCATGTAATGCTCGCGCCTTCCAGTTCCCCACTTTACTTTTTTCGCCTTTTCCTGAAGTTCAAGTAACGTTTTCACTCCAACTTTTCTAGTTGTGTATTTTATCTCACCGAATAGAATATCTCCCATTTCTTCATTGAAAGCAACGATGTCAATCTCTGTACCTTTATCCCACCAGCTTCCGATTCTTGTAAATTGTATGGGGTCTAAGTCTCTGTTTTCTTTAAGGTGCTCGATCATTACCTGTTCGAATGTCTGAGAAGAATATCTCTGGAAATCCGTTTTGATGACATTTAATACATAATCAATTTCTCCCATTTCGATATGCTCAATATACGGGAAAATGAACCTGAAATAGAATCTGAAATAATTATCTTTTATTCGATAGATGCCTTTGCGGGATTTAAAACTCTCTGTTATAGGAACCTGCCGCTCGATAATATCAAGATCCTGAAGTGTTGAGAGATATTTGCCAACTACGTCCTTTGTGATGCCTGTATCGTTCATTATTCTCCCGGTGGTGGTATTCCCAAATGCTATTGAGCGTATGATTGAAAAATAATATCTTGGTTCCCTTAGTTCTTCTTGGAGGATGATTTCATAATTAATCGAATAATATAAGATAAATAAAAAAGATAATGGGTATATGTGATATAAAAAGGACTGATATGATGAATGGAGAAATTCTTAATCCTGTTGTTATAATTTTGCTGAGTTTGGTGGTAGTAGCATTTGCATATTGTTATGTTATTTATAAGTCAAAGCACGAATCTAAAAGGGTCGAAAAAGGTGAAAAATTCATGGAAGTGAAAGCAAGAATGATCGAGGATAACAGTTTCAAGGTTGCTTTGCTTTCATTATTCATCCTTCTTTTGATATCGATTGGAACAACAATATTTTATTGGCTCAGTGGGAAAAGTATTGAAATCTGGCAAATTGTTATCTGGTTCTCGATTCCGGGATTTATTATTCCATGTTTCATGAAAAGAACCTATGGGATTTACGAGGAAGGTATCAAAATAGCGGTGAGATTTTACCCATGGAACACCTTTAAGGGCTATAGTGTAAAGAATGGGCAGGTTCTGATATATTATAGGTCGTTTTGGAGTGGAAGTTTCGTCCTGCCAGATGAAGATGGAAGAGTTGAAAAAGTAATAATGGAATATTTGGAACCCAATCCAAAACCAGGTTTACTGGGTTGACTAAAGAGTGCGCCTTTATTGCATTTAAATAAGGTTGTCTAAAACCTATTTTCACTATTCGAGCATTAACTTACCATCTCTCAGCCATGACCACGCCACCGTCGGAATAAATTCCGAGGCATCCGAGGGGAGGTCGCATGCTTGTGGTGAGTGCTGACAGATGTGGTGTGTGTGTGTTCTTCGACAAATAGTTCTGAACACTCAATATCTCGCATCTCACTCATCGTTTCGTATGTGTAGGAAGTTGTCGAAGGTAATATGGGTGAAGCAAAGCGAATTTTTTATCCGATATTATGCGATGTACTCTTCAGATAAAAGTCTCATCTAAAAGTTTAGCTCTATACGTTGGATTCATTATAGCTTCGTAAGCAATTGGTTTATGATATCGTTTAAATCCGGATATTTTACCACGATTTAACTCTGATAACACTGCTTTTTTCCAAAAATTTTTTATATTTTCGTGAAACTTGATTCTATCTATTCTTTCAAAGACTATCCAACGTGCCTCACGTATCTTATTTTTGAAAAAAAATTCATCAGCTTCATATACAACTCTATCTGTAAGGTAGTTCTGCTGATTATAATCAAGAGGCATGATTAAACCAACTCTGCCGTTTGAATGTGGTTTCAAAACATATCTTTGACCAATGCTGATTCCTATCCCATCATTTTTAGTAATAGATGTAACAAGCATCGGGTCATCGCTTGTAAGTTCGGTAAAATCAATCAATTCCCTCGCCAAATCTAAATAATCATTTATCCAATCTCTATTCGATGTTATTTTCTTGATCCATCCTATCAACCGTTCATGAGACTCTTGGTTGTTTGTTATGATCTCCAAAACTTGGATGTTGGTACCTCCAATATCTACTAATTTGGCGTTAATCGAAGTGGCATTTGATGGAAGCGATGCTTTAGGTCTGTCCATACCTGATGGAGCTAAAGACTCAATTGATGATACATACTTCTCCAAATCTTGAGTTTTAACTGATTCTGATCCGATCCACAAATCCTTAGACCATCTTTGCAACTCACATACTTGTTCTTTTTCTTCAATCAGAACAGACATTTCCACTCGCCCCGTTATTCCTTTATCTGTGAGATTGGATGAACCAATGAACGCCTTATCATCTGCCACGATGACCTTTGCATGGATGTCTTTGTAATGATGGATAGCTGATAAATTGTTCAAAATAAAATTTTTGATATTCTGTCTATTTTTTATATTATGAGAAATTACCCACTCCTCGACATCTGTAACAAGTTGCCATGTATTAGCCAATTGAGTGATTCTACTAAGATATCTTATGCTGATATAAGGACAAATGATACACACATTTTTATTTTCAACTATATTGGTTATAGTTTTATCAAAGGGAGATATACCTCCTACTGAACTTTTTTTGGTGTGGTAAATTAATTTTGTGCCCATTTCCGGTAAATCCCGTTGAAATTTCTTTATTCACTTGAAGAAGAGTTATTTCTCAATGAATTGATAAATGCATCTATCTCAAACTCAAAATCTTTCCACAAATCTGGCAAACTATCAACAAGCGGCATCAATTTTTCTTTATCTAACAGTACCCCATATCCGTGAATGAAGAAATGTCGAAATGCACGATATTCATCAAGTCTCTTTGAAAGTTCAAGCGAAATTATTTGATTATTAA
>JAIOQW010000037.1 GCA_021108405.1 Methanosarcinales archaeon | reverse complement strand
ATCTGTGTTCATCTGTGGTTTCATAAGATTCACCAACACGAATTGTAACGGTCTCGATGTATGGATATGAATAAACTTGCCTGAAATTGTTGGAATAAGGCATATTCCAAGGTGCAATCCAGATGCAAGATGTGAACGATTGGATGGAATTCTGGTAGAACGAAATCCTTCCTCCGGTCGGATTTTCTTGACTGAGGCTCTTAAAAGACCCGAAGATTAGAAAATACGATGTATTTTCGATTCAAGTTATACTTGATATGCTATGAAAAACTATTTTCATCCTTTATCTATGAAAATTTGATCAGGATATCATAGCTACTTCTTTTTTCTTTTTATTAACTGTAAAATATATATATCAGGTCTGGGCCGCTTTCCGCTGGTAGTGGCAAAATCAGAATAGCAACGTGTACACAGGTTGCGTACATTCAACGCAGCTATTTCCTGTGTACCAGGTATCACTCTGGCAAATACAAATCCTGACGGAATATCTATTGAAGTACCTGTCAGCAGTTTTAATAAATGATCTTCAAACACTTCAAGGTCATCCAACATCAGGCCACGCACTGTTGCAGTATATCCCGAACATCCGCAAGGAAGGGCGAAAAGATCAAGTTCTATTATCATTACTGCACGTCCGATAAGTTGCCTGATACCGGCTTCCAGTTCGGCTCGTTCTCTAAGAAGATCATCAAGTGTCATCAAGCTTCAATCCTTTTAGTTATATCGCTCCACTGCACCAGTGTTTCGTCCTGTGTACCTTTATTATTATATACCTGTATTATCTCATCTGCAAGGCGTTTACAGTAACCACAGGTGTGACAGAACGTACTGTGCTGCTTCCACTGTTCAATTGCTCCGTCCAGAGCTTTATTAGGTATATAGAATAAATCAATAAGGTCTTTTGGGCAGTCCATCAGGTCCATTAAATTGCCATCATAACTCTGGTTTGTATATGCATTGACACAGTTGAGTATCCAGTCTATGAAATGCGAGCGCCCGCCGATCTTGAATACGTCAGTGATATGGCTGTATTCTTTCAAGTCTTCAGGTCTTATAAAAGGTGATTTCAGGATCAACTGCGGATCATTGATACGCATTGAAAGACATTTATAGTAGTAATAATCATCAGGCACATTAGGTCTTGGCGGCGGACCATTCACATGAGAGAAGAAATTGAAATGGGAATATCTGAACGGACAGCGGTAAAGGCATCCTTCATTCACAAGCAATTTGAGTTCACATGAGACTGCATCACGGATAGCTTCAAGTACATCGAAATGTCGGTTGACATTGGAGTCGATCACAATAGATGATGCGCCCAGTTGTTCAAAGAACTCAGCCTTTTGAGGACTGTCTACAAATGCCAGCACACTGACCACAACAGGAATATCGAATTCCTGTGCTATTAATTCAACTATATATGGGTCTGCTACCACTACAGTATCTACTCCTATGTCCTGCAAATTGGAAAAATACCAGTGGAGGAGGTTGTATCCTTCAGGAGTCAATTGCTGGCCCCCCATGCAGGAACTGTTCAGGACCATCTCCAGTTTGACACCTTTATCATGGCAGTATTCAGTGTGCCTGGCTATCTCTTCCAGACTGGCATGACCCAGATTGACCCTGCCTGTGCCAATATAATCAGGAGAGCCAGCCATGTAGATGGAATAAATATCCTCTGGTTTTGCTAAAAGTTCCTTGAGGCCTTCAAAGTGACCCGGATGTGGTACATAGAGTTTCATTGTGTGAGTTGGGTTGTATAGAATTGGGTGGTGATAAATGTTTTTATATGCACATGAATAAAATCCTCCCTTCGGTCGGATTTTGTTCCTGTACATATTTTATAAAAATATATCTCAAGTAAATGCGAACGAAGTGTTCATTTTCTTATATTCAGTTCCTTTGGGTTCCTTATTATTAGTATTCAATCTTCCATTGAAATCAACTCAAAACTTCCTGCAATATAACAGGAGTATTTTAATAAATAGGGTTGGTTAATATTCAGCGGATTGCACCTCAAATAATGGATAAGTAGTTGAGAACTGGATATCATAATTATTGATATGGAAATTTATCTGGATCATCTTCATCTTTTTATAAGATATCAGCCAAAACATTTAGTAAGTTTTATATCAAATATGATTAAAAGGAGGAGTGATAGAATATTCAAAAAAAGAATATCCCAATTGAAGAAACAGTTTGGAGATCATCGATGGGACCAAATTGAAGATGATAAAAAATTATTACTGACAGTAATTGTTGGACAACCTCTATATCCACAAAAATAAAAATTGAAACCATGAACGCCTTAATATTGCTATGCCATAGGGAATAAAATTATGAAAACAAAAGTTGGTCAGCTAGAAGTTTCTTACAACGCGCGTAGAATACCATCGTATAGCCTTGAGCTTTGGCATGATGGTTTAAAAAAACACCGCCTTGTAAGAGGCAGAGAAAAGGCTGTTGTTCTCCGCAAAGCGGAGATTCAAATTGCCGAATGGAACGAAAAGTGGGTATTAGCTGATGCTCGCGAAAAAAAGCGCCTTGACAAAGAGAGTCGAAAAAGAGAGCAGGAATCAAATAAGGACCTAGCTTCAAGTCGCACTGAAGAAGCCCTCGGTGAGATCAATCGCCTTAGTAACATTCTGAAACAAACGCTTGAGGTTGATGATGCCATAAACTGGGATAATTTCAAAGATATGTCTGAATTTCCTGAACCTAAACCAACAAGATCCAAGCCGGCAGTTAAATCTCAAACTCAAGCCAAACACAAAGAACCCAAGTTAAGTGACAACACTTATCAACCAAGATTTGGCTTCATGGACAAACTAATTTCTTCTCGCAAAAACAAACTTATTGCTGAACACAAAGCTCGTTTTGAGACCGATTATAAAAGCTGGCAGGAATTCCAAGCTGCCATTGAATCCTCAAAGCAGAAGTATGAATTGGATTTACAGACGTGGGAAAGTCGAAAAGCTGAATTCATTGAACAACAAAATGCGTCTAATAAGGCAATAGAAAAGCAGCGTGCATCATATTTAGCAGGCACTTACGATGCGATTATTGACTATTGCGACATGGTTCTGTTTGAATCCGACTATCCAGATTTTTTCCCTAAGGAATTTGATATTGATTACAACGACAAAACAAAAGTTCTAATCGCTGATTACGCGATGCCAGCGCCAGAAGACATTCCGACTCTGAAAGGTATTAAATATGTTGTAAACAAGGACGACTTCGAAGAGCAGCACATTACTCAGGCACAACTTTTCAGAATATATGACAATCTGCTATATCAAATTGCATTACGAACGATTCACGAAATATTTGAATCCGACGTAATTGAGGCAATCGCGACTGTCGTATTCAATGGCATTGTAACCTCAATTGATAGAAGCACAGGCAAGCAAGCAACTGCGTGTGTCCTTTCAGTGCAAGCTCAACGTGAGGAATTCACTTCTATCAATTTGGCCAATGTTGAACCCAAAGCGTGTTTCAAGGCACTAAAGGGGGTCGGTAGTTCAAAACTACATGGACTTGCTCCAGTGCCACCCATTATGCAGCTTCGGAGAGAAGATGGTCGCTTTGTCTCAACCTATGAAGTGGCAAATACATTAGATTCATCCTTCAACCTTGCAGCAATGGATTGGGGAGACTTCGAGCACTTAATCCGAGAGGTGTTCGAGAAAGAATTTTCTGTGAATGGTGGAGAAGTTAAGGTTACACAAGCCAGTCGTGATGGCGGTGTGGATGCCATCGCTTTTGACCCTGACCCAATACGGGGTGGAAAGACAGTCATCCAAGCAAAGCGATATACAAATACAGTTGGTGTTGGCGCTGTACGAGATCTTTATGGCACTGTAATGAATGAAGGGGCTAATAAAGGAATTCTTGTCACCACTTCTGATTATGGGCCAGATTCTTATGAATTTATCCGTGGAAAACCACTTGTACTGATCAACGGTGCCAATTTATTGTACATGCTCGAAAAGCACGGACATGAAGCACGAATTGATATTCAAGAAGCAAGAAAACTCGGAATGAATCAATGAGCAAGGAATACATATGTACTTCCTATTATAATATCATCACGGGAAAACATAGGATTTGTGGTATAGTGAGTGCAGGGGAAGGGAGTTTTACATACGAACTCCTACGAGAGCAAAAACACAGTATGAATTATGGCAGGAGCTGAGGTAGAACTCTTCTACACAAGTAAACTCAATATAAAACCCTGTACATGAGAGTTTAATTGCTGGATCAAGACGCCGGGTGAATGTTACCAGAAGGACGATATGCAGATACTCTACCCAAAGACTTGAGGCAGACATCATGGTTTTTGCCACACCAGTTTATGTGGATGGGGTCAATGGTTCGATGAAGAAATGTCCGCAGAAACTTTGAGCATCATCAGCCGTGAACTAATGCCAATGGAGATATATGTGCAAAATGTCAATCAGTATTTACAGCAAGCTTTGAATCTTATGTGAACGGAATTCCTGCATATGGATTAGAGAACTTTTAGGTGGTGAAAGATGAGGAGGGTAACATCGTGGCATGCGCTGGGTTATGGAATTGTTCAGTACTGGGAGATATGTGTTATACCAAAGAACCGCTTATATGGGAAGTTATGAAAGGAATAACGCATTCAAAATGATAGTATCCAAAAGAAAATAAGGAGCAGAAATGAGGGAGGCATCAATGACAAAGTCTCAAGAAACCGCAGGATATTTCCGTAACGGATTGCCCTACAACCGGCTCGGCCACGGACCTCGTATCCTCGTCGTCTTCAGGGGGTTTTATTCGAGAACAAGCCGCTAACAGGACTCTCGGCCTGGTTTATGCTCAGTGTGTACAAGTTCCTGAAACAGGAGTACACTACGTACATCGTGACCCGCAAGCCGGGCTTGCCTGACGGTTACTCTATGCAGAACATGGCCAACGAATATGCTGTGATGATCAGGGAGGAGTTTGCGCCTCCGGTTGACGTGATTGGGCTCTCGACCGGAGGCTCTGTTGCCCTGTACTTTGCCGCCGATCATCCCTATCTGGTTCGCAGGCTGGTGATCCATTCAAGCGCCTACACCCTCGGGGATGCTGGCAAGAATGTGCAGATGCGCATTGGGCACCTGGCGCGCCAGCGAAAATGGAGGGAAGCCTGTGCTGTCTTGTTAGGGTTTATAATTCCCCGCAACATGTTTGGCAAAATCGCTGTCTTGCTAGGGTCGCTCTTGATGTCTTCCACCGCGCCAAATGACCCGTCAGACCTGATCGTGACTGTCGAAGCAGAAGTAAAGATAATTAAGTAGCTTAAAGAGACTTATTCCACTCTTTAAAATGGATACCCTAATATCCTTTAAATATATTTTTATATACACCTAATAATATCTAATTAAGCTGTGAATAGGAGATTTACAATGACACAACAAACTGACATAAACGGACCTGACTGGAAACATGCATGGGAAAAGATGCGAAACCAGAGAATGAAACCGATACAAATAGACTACGATCCTGAATTTCGGACTAAACTTGCCAAAGACCACTCAAAAATTGCAGGATTCAACAATTATGAATATGGAAAAAAAACAACAGAGACACTTGGCGAGATATTGGACCTGGATTTCAAAGTTCTTGAGATCGGTGCAGGACCCGGAACATTGACAGTACCGCTCTCAAGAAATGTGAAGCAAGTTGTTGTAGTTGAATCATCCGAAGTAGCTGTGAAATCATTAACAGGGAACCTCGATGTTAGTCATATAGAAAACGTAGAGGTAATTAATAGAAACTGGATGGAAATAGACGAACATGAGATCGGGGATGGTTTTAATCTGGTGGTCTGTTCTCATTTCCTATGGCAGATGAAAGACCTTGAGAAACATCTCGCAAAGATGGAAGAGTTATCAAGTGGGTATTGTGCAGTAGTACAACCTGCCGGCCGGGATAGTATGGTAAAAGAAATGTATACGGAAATAACAGGGGAACGCTATATGGGCCAGTTCGACCCTGATGCTGATCACTTTGCCTATCTTATACTGCGTCAGTGGGGAAGGCTTGTGAATGTGCGAAATATAAATTACTCCATAGAACTGGATTTTGATGAGGAGGTAAGATATATAGCAAGTTTTATAGGAAAATTTGTGGTTGTTGATTCCAAAATAATGAAAACGATCGAGCAGTACGTCTCCTTGAAAGGACTCTGCAAAGAAGAGCATTCAGCGGTTGTGATGTGGTGGAAGAAAGATAATTCGGGTATATGAAAATAATACGGACATACATAGAACAAAATCCTCGCTAACGCTCGGATTTTCTTGACTGACGCTCTTAAAAGAGCCGAAGATTAAAAGATTCGTAGAATCTTCGCCTGAAGCTTCGAAGAAGCTGAAGATTAGAAAATACGAAGTATTTTCGATTCAAGTTATACTTGATATACTACGAGAATCGGTTTTGATATTGAATGCCCTATATAAAGTACTTAAATGCAAAGCAGGCCAGAATCCTGACCTGCACAAACTATATATACAATAAGTAAGGTATGTAAGCATATCGGTTAATCTTATAAGCCTATATATACGGCTCTTTCCGGATTAATTGAATTAAAATATAATGGATGAAAATATAGATGAGTAGAGATAATTTTAGAGATAGAGGAAGCTTCCAACCAAGAGAAATGCATAAAGCTACTTGTGCCGATTGCGGTCAGGAAACTGAAGTGCCTTTTGTACCAGATCCAGATAGACCCGTGTATTGCCAGGAGTGCTATAGAAATCATAGACCAAAAAGGTATTAGTTTAAAGTAATTTAAAGATTTCTGGTATACATTCCAAATTTAATAGAAAACAATTTTTTTATACTAAATAGAAACAGTCAGATAATTATTGAAAGTAATATCCTTTTAAAAGAGTAGGGTATTACAATCAGTATGAATCATTGTTTATATTATCTGCCACAGAGAACATAAAGAAAAAATATTCTGTGTTTTCTGTAGCTATTATTTTTGCCATCTGATTTAAAGTGACTACTGAAAGTGATATTTTTAACTAATCTTACTGCCACGCACAGCATCTATCAAAAATTTCGTATACTCATGCTGCGGATTCTCAATTAACTGATGCGAAGGTGCATTTTCTACGATCCTGCCATCATACAATACCGCTATTTTATCACTCACTTTGCGTGCAACTCCGATATCATGTGTTATAAATATCATAGAAATTCCGTGCTCGTTCTGAAGATCCAGCAGTAATTTCAATATTTTAGCCTGGACACTCGGATCAAGAAAAGAAGTGGATTCATCTGCAATGAGCAGATCAGGTTTCAGTATCAATGCTCTTGCAATAGCTACACGCTGCAATTCCCCCCCACTCAATTCATGTGGATATTTTTTCATAAAAAACTCATCAACTGGTAATTGGACTTCTCTTAAAGCATTTTTAATCTTATCTGCAGATCCGCCATTAAATAATCCATGTATTTTAAGTGGTTCTGCAATTGCTTCAAATATAGTGAACCTGTGACTGATCGAATCCCTTGGGGATTGGTAAATTATTCCAACTTTCTTTGAAAATTCTAATTTGTCAATCTCTCCAACCTTCCTTGTTCGAAATATGATCTCACCGCTATCCAGTTTGATGGTACCTGCGATAAGATATGCGAGTGTGGTTTTTCCAGACCCCGTCTCTCCCACGAGCGCAAGTATCTCTCCCTCATCAAGTGTAAGAGAGATATTTTTTAGAACTGCAATATCTTTATATGATTTATCTATGTTTTTCACAGATATCATAGTCGCTATACCTCCACGGTGGCACACCACAAAATACTCGCCCTGGCCATTGAGATCCCTCAATTTTGCTTTTGGATGCTTTTGTAAACATACTTCAATAGATTGTGTACATCTTGGCGCAAAGATACAGCCCTTGGGTTTTTTTTCTGGGAATTGTGACGGTGGTATTCCTCTTACGCCTGCAAGCTCTTTAGTACGCTCCATCAACGGAAATGAGCGTACAAGTGCACGAGTGTATGGATGGCGCTGGGAATCCATTAGTTCTGCTGATGGAAGAGATTCAATAATATTGCCTGAATAGAGTACTGAGATACGATCAGAACACAGAGTTGCAAACGAAAGATCATGAGTGATCATCAGCACTGCTTTTTGTGCTTTTACCTGTTGTTGTATTATCTTGACAAGATGTAATCTTGTGATAGCATCTACTGATGCGGCCGGTTCATCCAGTACAAGGATGTCAGGATCAGTGATCAGGGCCATTGCTATAAGAACCCGCTGCCTCTCACCAGCACTGATCTGGTGAGGAAATAGAGTAGAACGTCCCGGTTTTATTTTTAAGAGATCTATCATTTCCAGGGATCTGTCCAGTGCAACTTTGCGAGATTCACCGTTCTTTATCAGCGGTTCAGCGATCTGGTCTATGATCTTATGGACCGGATTTAACACATCACCATAGTTCTGGAATACTAATGAGATCTTATTCCACCTGATATTCTCCATCTCCTTATCAGTTAGATTTGAGATATCAATATCATCTAATAGTATACTACCACTCATCGAGGCATTAGGTGCCAGTAATTTCATAGATGCAAGTGCGAGTGTAGATTTGCCTGAGCCGGACTCTCCTATTATAGAAACACATTCCCCTTTATTTACATTCAGGGAGATATTGTCCAGTGCAATAATACTTTTATTAGAAGCATCAGACGCTTTAGATGCATCTGAGATTTGATATTGTACATTAAGGTTCTTAAATTTAAGCAATATTATCCCTCCTTAGCCTCGGATCAAATATTTCTTCTATTGCATACGACATCAGTGCTAGTGAAATAATGAGCATTGAAAGTGAGATAACAGTAGGAAACAGCCAGTTATACCAGACATCCAGATATAAATAACGCATTGCATAGTTCATCATGATCCCAAGACTTTTCGATGTCGGATCAAATATTCCGAGAAATGAGAGTCCGGCTTCCATAAATACTGCTATTCGCACTTTTGTGACAAAGCCCATCGCAAATAGCGGAAACAGTTCTGGTAAAATGTGTTTGAATATAATATAAGGAGTAGATGCACCCATATTCCTGGCCGCTTTTATATGAAGTTTTGATTTGAGCGAGAGTGTTTGGGCCCTGGCCCCTCTTGCTATGGTCTGCCAGATAATAAGCGAGAGTGCAATAATTAATACAATAGTAGAAGGCTTGAAATATGCTGCTATTAGTATTAACACCATAATTGTAGGGATCGCAAGCAGTGCATCTGCAATCCTCATAACAATAATATCATATAATCCACCACTTATTGCCGCAGAAACACCGATCAAGAGTCCGATAATACTGGCAATGGCTCCAACTGATATACCAAAGAAAATTGAAGTTCTAAGTGACCATAATAATTCACTGAATAGATCATAACCAATATCATTGGTTCCAAGCAGATGATCTATTGACGGGGGCAGCAAATACCCAAACGAATAATCCCAGGGGTCATAAGGTGCAATAACCGGGGCAAAGATCGCTAATATTAAAAGGAATAAAAAGATGAAAAGCCCGCTCATACCGATCCTGTTCTGTTTGAATCGCCTTAAAAACCTATTATGCATATTCAATCCTCGGATCGATCTTTTTGTATGATATATCAACAATAATATTAACCACAAGCACCAGAAGTACGGATATGGTAAAAATCCCTTGCATAAGCGGTAGATCTCGGTTTGATATTGCTTCATATGTCAGAAGCCCGAGTCCTGGGTATGCGAAGATCGTCTCGATAAAAAGCACGCCTGTGATAACATACACTATTCTTATGCCAATACGTGTGAAAAAGGGCAATATTGCATTTCTCGCAGTATGCAAATATTTTATCCTGCGCTCCTTAATACCTTTTGCACGAGCTGTAAGCACAAAAGGTTCCCTGATTGTAAGTAACATACTATTCCTGATCAAAAGATAATCGCCGGGTATCTGTGATAATGTAATTGCGCCCAGCGGCAGTATCAGGTGCCATAGGACATCTATCACATAAGATATTCCGGTTGCATCTGAATATGGTGTCAGGGCACCTGCTGTCGGGAACCAGCCACAATACAAACTGAATACTGTGAGGAACATGATACCAAGTGCAAGAGATGGGATACCGTCGATTAACAGCATGAACATGAGTAGTGATCTGTCGAACCTACCGCCACGCCTCCAGGAACTCTCAACACCAAGTATGATCCCGGCAATAGATGATAGAATAAAAGAACTAAAGACAAGCAAGAGTGTCCACGGGAGTGCTTCCATAATCAGGCCAGTTGTAGATGCGTGAGATATATATGAATATCCAAGATCCCCATGTGCGAGCTGTGTAATATATATGTAAAACTGCTCAATAAGAGGTTTATCAAGTCCATGAAGTATAATCAATTCATTGTATAGTTCATCAGTGATCAACATTTCCTGACCACTGTACATAGCAATGATCACATCTCCGGGTAATAACCGCGGTAGTAAGAAGTTTAAAAAAAGAAGGATAAAAACCGTCATCAGATAGACTGTGACTATTTTTACCCATCTTTTTGATAGTATATATTTTCTAAATACGAACAAAGTGAGCATTTTCTTGTTTCATTGGGGTGGTTATTCCTTCAAGAGCGCTTTATTCGTATTACGAAGAATGCTAACAGGAGTGCGATCACAGAAATACACAGAATAAGCGGAGAACTTTCTGTTTCATTTTCAACAGGTATTATTGATGTTGAATCTGTCATTTCTTCTCCTCCTTCGCTAACTGGTGTTGATGTTGAATCTGTTATTTCTTCTTTTCCTTCGCCAATTGTTCCTATCAGTGAAAGTTTATTCTGCGGTATCGGAATTCCTTTAGCAACTCCTCCTATTGTATAGAACCACTCAATTCCTGCATCCGGATTATATGCATTATACCATGTAGGATAATAGAGTGATATTGCCGGAAGTTCCCTGGCATAGACATTCTGGGCCTTAAATACTGCTTCTTTTCTCTTTTGCGGATCCATCTCGTGCATCAAGTCATCGAGCAGTTCATTCAATTCCACACTCTTATTATATCTAGCACAATTCGGACTTGGTTTGGTGCCTGATACTTGAATGGTCTTCTCATATAGTATCTTCGGATCACCGCCAATGGCCCCATGCCCTGAGATTGCGAGTTCGAAGTCCCAGTTAATCACTTTTGTATCAACTATCTTGGTATCAAGTGATGTCAGGTCTACCTTTATTCCTACCTTTTCAAGCTGGTTCTTAATGATCTCACCGTCTCTATCAGGTGTGCCCTCTCCCCCGGTACTGATCATGGAGACCAGTATCTGGAGTTCCAAAGGTTCGCTGTTCTTTGTGAAAAATCCATCTTTTAGTTCGTATCCAAGTGAAGTGATAAGTTCCATTGCTTTATCAGGGTCATAGGGGTAGTCAGGCACATTCGGACTTATCCATTCACTTTCAGATGAGATCAGTCCGTAACTTGCTGGTTTTCCATGTCCTCTAATTGATTTGTCTACGAATTCGCTTTGATTGATGGCATAGGCCAGTGCCTGCCTGAAGGTGATATTATCAAGCGGCTCAATATTATGGTTTATCATCAATTTTTTATTCCAGTAATGCGGGCCATCGATCACTATAAAACCCTTCTCTTTCATCTGCTCTATAAAATCAGGCTTAATAGATGCAAAGTCAACCTCATTACGTTGCAGGGTCATTTGAGGGTCACCTGTTTTCACATATATCAACTGATCAATAATAGGTTTCCCAAGATAATATTCATCAAATGATCTATACTGATATGTACCATGCTCTTTACTGAAATCAACATATGTATAGGGTCCTGATCCGATGAATGCAGTCTCATCTATAAAGTCCATAGGATTCTCAACATCCTTCCAGATATGTTCAGGAAGGATTGGCATTGTGCCGCCTATGTCTTCCATGAACGGTGCATAGGGACCGCTCATATGGATCTTTACTGTATGCTCATCAAGTGCTTCTCCTCTATCCACGCTATCCAGAACGACCCATCCGTAAGGATGCTCTTTCATATATTGTATGGTAAAAACAACATCTTCGGCAGTTAATGGTTCCATATCATGCCATTTTGCGTCCTTGTTCAGATGAAAAACATAAGCATCCTCATCGCTTAGATATTCCCAGTTTTCTGCAAGCAGGGGAATGTACTGTGTGGTTTCATCCTTCCATACAAGTGTATCGAATATAAAGTGCATACGCATATATCCAGGTCCTCTTGCATATCCCAGATATGGATTCGGATATCCCCAGTCACCTGTTTTATCAGCTATTCTAAGTTCATTTTCAACATCGTTATCTGTTGTGGATTCGCCACTTATTATTTGTGTAAATAAGCATAGACAAATAATTATGGATGTAATAAATATCTTTTTCAAATTCATTATATTAGCTCCTGATTTCTTTTTCAAAACATGGAATGCAATGGGGCTCATTATTCAACAGTCTGATCTTTGTTTCCATTACTGATTCGCCACATACGGCGCAATCTACGGAATCATGAATTCTTGCCATAGGCGGGGGCGAAAAATCAATCTTTTTTATGACCATCAGATCGTCCTGTGGAATTTTAAGTATCTCTTTGCTTTTTTTAATATGCAGTTGTTTGAATTTCTTTTGTTCTTCGGGACTGGCTGTCTTTTCCTTGATCTTCGCAAAAAGTTCCAGATGTTCCTTATCCATACGGATGGCATCTTTGTTTACAGAGATACGCAGTGCTTTTTGATTTTCACGGTTCATGAAAGTATAAACATATTTACCAAAATCTTTGAATATCAAATTTCCTTTTCCGTATGTGCACCCTGTGAGTAATTGAATGGCATCAAGACCACATGAATTATTTTCAACGATCGCAACCATCTCTTCATCCTTGGCTGGTTTTCCAAGTTCTTGTAATACGGCTTTGGATACCTGTATTCCAATTGCGAGTCCCGGACACTGGTGTCCATGGAACTGTATAGCTTTTTTTATTATGGATTCAGATTCAGTAGAATTCATAAATCGGTAGTTTTTTTTTATATTATTTAAATGTTATGATATTGGTGGAGTTTTGTGTTAAATAATAAGTTGGAATAATAAAATTCTCTCAATTGATAGGATTTTATTGAGTATATTAAGTCATATTTGATATGTCAAAATACAAAATAGTAGAAAAATATACTATATTAAATTATATAGTAAATACATTATGATTTTTTATTAGTATAATTGTGTTACGTTTTTTACAGTATCTCCGAAAAACTTTTAATTTTCCTTCAATTCCTGAGTTCGTTTTAAACGCTTTAATTTCAATTTAATCATGAAATATCTCTCGTTAGTCGAATTTATAATGGATACACCTATAAGTTTTAAAAATAATAGGGTTTTCGATGAACACATAGAATGCAATAATATAGTATTGATTGATTGATTTCGTCTACTGGTTATTCATTGAGTAATAAAAAGACAGTTCAGAGAAAAAGAACCACAGATGAACACAAATAAACACAAATAATTGTAAAATAAGTATCCCTCTCAAAAATCAGGTATCCACTTCAAAAAATAGGGTAAAATGCATATTTGGATTATCTAAATCAAGTGGCTAAGCAGGCTTACAATTTTAAAATTATGTCAGTTACCCTCAGATTTGAAATGGATACAAAATCAGGGTAAAATGTACGTCTGAACTGTCTAAATATGACGCACAATCCTGGTTATAATTCTTGAATAGTACAAGCAACCATTAAACTTGAAAGGGATACTAAAATAATATATATTAGCACCACTAATTAAAATATTTGTGTTCATTTGTGTCTATTTGTGGTTAATTATGATAATTAATTAGGAAAGGATAATAAAGGAAGTTATAGATAATATAAATAGGAATTCGCTACTAATCAATCTTCAAATAATTTTGATTATACAGGCTGTCCCAAAAGTCCAAAAAATGAAAATTTTTGACCTTAGTTCTTGATTTAAAGGCTTAATTAATCTCCTTTTCTATGGGGATTTTAGTTTTGAGACAGCCTGTAAAGTGTGTCTATTTTTTATAACTTTTTTTTGCCACAGAGATCATAGAGACCACAGAGTTTTTTCTCTCTGTGTCCTCTATGCTCTCTGTGGCAGATAACATAATCAATGATTAATACAAATTTTATTTCCCTACTTTTTGGAATGGATGGCATTTTTACTAATATCCCAAAAAATTTTTACAGGTCAAAAGTTCATAATCGATCACTAAAGAATAAAACTACAGTCAGTATATTTGCCCTGAAAACATCAAATTAGCATTTTAGCTTAAAAAATTATCTGTTTTTTTCAGACAG
>JAIOQW010000169.1 GCA_021108405.1 Methanosarcinales archaeon | reverse complement strand
TCGATAATTGCATAGACACGGATACATTCAACTCCTGCGGAGTTGAATGCCTGCAACGCCTAAGGGGCGTGCAGGTAACACAGATTTACACGGATTTAAGGTTGTTGTGGTCGATATCATAAGATTCCATTAAGTTTGTGATAGAAAGTATTTGATCAAAATCAAATCCGTGTAAATCTGTGTAAATCTGTGTCTGAAAAATAACTGGAAAATGGTACAGTGCCTCATTTGATCAACAGAATAATCTACTCATTTTTATAATTACTTCATCAACCTCAACACCAACCCCGACCCCCAATCCCCTAAAACTCACCATTCCGACAATCCAAATCCCCTCCTCAATCAATCCAACCATGCATGGATGATTCCAAATCCACACCCATCACCCCCCTAAAAAATATCAATCCCACAAACTAATACCCCATTACTATATCCCATCACCAACACATAACCTGTCCCGCCCCATATAATAAAATAAATAATTCACCAACCTAAATTTCCACGACACCTACACTGCGGATATCCAATCGTCCGGCAGGTCTATAAAAGCATCATCCTATTAGAGGCAGATGAGAGATTATTGCCTATTGAATCCTGGGTATAAATATGGATTTGATTTATTCCGACTCCTGTAATCCAACCCCAAAAATCCAGGAAATAATTCATTCAAGTATATCTGAAAAACGATCAAGATCTGTCCCTTTAAGCGGATATTGTGCATAATATTGGCGAATATACTCTTTTGTTCTTTCCATCACTACATCTGCAAGTGTTTTAAGATCATTACCGAATACAAATACAATATGATCCAAAACATAAAAAGTTCTGAATTTAACTTCACAACCTTCAGGAAGTTGATCACTATTTAATACTTCACAAAGCACATCCCATATCCTAAAAAGGAAAACCAGACATTCTGGTAAACCATTCCAAATCATTTATCACATCCGGATATTCAAGACCTGAATCACAATTTTCCCATAAGATGAGGAGACTTTTTATTATTTTCTGGACGATCCGGAAAAACCCGAGAGTACGCAGAGGGGGTCAGAGAAAAATAACAACCCTCTGCGATCATCCGCGTCCTCTGTGGTTAATCTTTTTTGCCATGACCCATTGATCTGGAATAAATTAGAAAGTCTCTAACCTAAAGAAATATTTATTAATTTTAGATATATTAACAATGAAAGATTATATAAAGGAGACAGAATAACTAATAAATATGGAATCAAGCTTTGAATTAGAAGACCGATTAAATAGTCTACATTTAGAACTTCATGAGATTATGAGATTAACAAAGCATCATAAAATAGATAATAAAGACGCCGAATTAAAAAATTTAAGAAAACTTATCAAAAAGGTTGGTTCCCATCGGATTGATGATAAGGATACAACATTAATGATTCGTGAGATGCGTGAAAAACAATATGATGTCTAATATATCTGGTAAGCAAACAATCGACTCCAATATAATCATTAAGGCTTTCGTTCCCCCTCTACGTCGAAAAGAAGATAATATATATCACCAACAACTGAAATTCCATACTGTAGCACGGCAGATATTTGAAAAAATCATCACTGAAAAAATCTTTATGTATATACCTTCTGTTGTACTTATTGAAGTCGGTGCAGTTGTTTCACGAATAACAAATAATAAAATGGATGCAATTGAAGTAGTTGAGAAAGTACAGATGTATGCAAGTGAAATTTTATATGATTATGATATTTTAGATCATGCTATTTTAACTGCAATAGATACAAAAGCAAGTGGTTTCGACAACATTATACTTTCATGTGCTAAATTAAGCGAAACTTCCTTAATTACAGATGATCTAAAACTCCATCGAATAGCAATAAAAAATGGGATTATGAGTAATCTATTAAGGGAACTTGTGAAGGCACAGGGATAATAATGGGATAAAATTTACTTTTACCAGCTACACAGCTGGTGTATTATATACAGGCTATGCACTTCGGTATGATTCTGTTTATTTGTATATTGAAAAAAAAGATATTGATTTCTTTGCAAAGATGTTTGAAAATCCCAAAAAGGAAGGAATTAAGGCACGTATTTATACACCGGATCGAGAATTGTTCCATAATACAAGGGATATAGAACGTGTTCAGTTGGTCTCTCCAGCCCAGACATTGCTGGATCTGGCAGGATTAGGGTATAGTGGACGAGATATTACAAAAGCTATGGTAGAAAAATATGCTTCTTTATAACCCTGATCCGCAAATAATTGAAAAATCACTCGAAGAGCTTGAATTTATTATTAACTGGGTCAGACAGCGTGGCGAGAAAGCGGATAATCCAATAACGGTACTAATAGGCGGCTGGGCTGTGGATGCCTATAATTCATGGTATGGCTCCATAGATATTGATCTGGGAACAAGGAAAGCTCATTAAGGATTATTCTGATATTATTGCTCTCCTTGATCCGATACATGGCTGAACTGAACTTGACTTGAATTTTCTTGGAGCTATGCTTAATGCGGGAGTAATAACAATCCCACCACCCGGATGTCCCATGATAACATACCGCCGCAGATACGCAAATATATAAAGAAACATCTGCCGCTACTGTTGCTGACAGGGTGGCGCAGTTTAATGGATCTCCGGTGCGGCGGGACGCGGAGTGGGACTGTTTATCATTATTGGTAAAAAACTTGAGATAACAATGTCATTGGATCCATCACAACATCAAGCACCAAATCAGCCGGATCATTCAACAATATGTCCGACGAGTCACCGGAAGATACAACCATTACCTGATCTGAACCACTATTCTTTATAATATCAATCAGCTTAACAAACTCTTCTATCCTATTTTTTGGCAAATACATAAAAGCCCCATCAACAATCAGCGGCGGTAACGCAGAGCTACTCAAAGTCCAATAAAAATAGTCTTAAAAAAAGCTCGACTTTCCACTCCCACACTTGCCTTGAATTAAAGTCAAACCGTTTTCAAATATTATATCGAGGCTACGGTAACATCTGATATTTTCCATGTGTAATTGTTTTAATTTCATGCAACAATCTCTTTTTTGTTTGACTTCAACTTACATATATTCCAATTTATATAATTTTATCTATACTTCATCCCCTTTAAAAATTGTTGCTTAACTACCTGTCCGCTGGAAGGGGTGCACTCCATGGATGATGTTAGGCGATCTGTGGGTTTAGTGGATATAGAATATCCGGATAGTGTTGTAGTGAATTATTGTGATGCGGATGTGGAGTGGTTTGAGAGGTATTTTGGATCCTGTTGATTCAACCCAACCATGCCAGGATTATTCCAACCCCACGCCCACCATCCCCTAAAAATATCAATCCCAACTACCCTGCACCCGCACATCTCCCCAATCCCACAAACTAATACCCCGTTACCACACCCCACCACCAACAAGTAACCTATCCCAATTCAACGACTACCTTTATAGCGGTGACTGATTGTCATTGTTTGTGGATACAGGAATATTTTTTGCTGCATTTTCAAAAAATAAGATTATGCCTTTACATGTTTTTCTCAAATTCTGAGAGGCTATTAGTTTTGACTGCTAATTCTAAAAACCTATACAATTGAGATTCATCTTTAGTACGATAGATCAGATCAATTAGATTTGGAGAGATATTATTAAATCTTGTGGATAAAACATAAATTATACTTTTTTCAATACCTTTTTCCATGCCCTTCTCCATTCCTTCTTTTATTCCTCTTTCCATTCCTCTTTCCATTCCTTCTTTTATTCCTTCATTTCTTCCTTTTTCCATTCCTTTGTTAAGAACATCCTGATATATTTCTGATTCTTCCAAAATTTCCACCTTCATTAAAGTTTTAATTAATTCTTTAGAGTATCGTAAACCTGCTAATGTGCCTGTACTAAAATAAATATCAGCTTTCAGTTTATTGTCCTCAATATCTATATTCTGCACCAGATCAAAGCATTCTATTAAATAATCTTTATCATCTATCTTTCTATGTTTTACCAAAGGTAATATTGGAAACAAGCCATATAAATTATTATCGATGATCCTATTTGCTTCTATTTCCCATGCTTTTAACACTTCAAATTTAAATGTTAATATATCTTTATTATTTATTGAACTCACATATGAATCAAGAATATCAAATCCGGGTCTATCCGGGTATAGATATATAACCACAGGATATATAGGCAATTTATATTTATCAAATATCCTGGTATAATATGATAACATACGATAAGGCATATTAACATCATATGAACTCTGGAATTCAATGTGTAGAATAAATTCAGTATGTTTAGTAATATCCTTGATTTTTACGAGATAATCTATTTTCCGGTTAGTGGAGGTTAGTTCTCTATCAAGTAGAACAATATCTCCATTAAATCCTTCGAAGATTAAGTCTACGTAATGTTGCGGAAATTTATCTGATAGATATTTGAGAGTGTTGTCATAGTCCTGCAAAATAACACCTGTTTTTCTTATTGGCTTTATGTTGGTAGTATTGGTATTAACTATTAGCCAAGAGCGGTGTGAAAGTAATCTGGATAAAGTCAGAAAGTATTTGATCAAAATCAAATCCGTGTAAATCTGTGTAAATCTGTGTCTGAAAAATAACTGGAAAATGGTACAGTGCCTCATTTGATCAACAGAATAATCTACTCATTTTTATAATTACTTCATCAACCTCAACACCAACCCCGACCCCCAATCCCCTAAAACTCACCATTCCGACAATCCAAATCCCCTCCTCAATCAATCCAACCATGCATGGATGATTCCAAATCCACACCCATCACCCCCCTAAAAAATATCAATCCCACAAACTAATACCCCATTACTATATCCCATCACCAACACATAACCTGTCCCGCCCCATATAATAAAATAAATAATTCACCAACCGAAATTTCCACGACACCTACCCTGCGGATATCCAATCGTCCGGCAGGTCTATAAAAGCATCACCCTATTAGAGGCAGATGAGAGATTATTACCTATTGAATCCCGGGGATAACTATAAATTTGATTTATTCCGACTCCCGTAATCCCACCCCCAAAATCCAGGAAAAAACTCATTCAACTATATCTGAAAAACGATCAAGATCTTTCCCTTTAAGCGGAAATTGTGCATGATATTGGCGAATATACTCTTTTGTTCTTTCCATAACCACATCTGCAAGTGTTTTAGGATCATTACCGAATACAAATACAATATGATCCAAAACATAAAAAGTTCTGAATTTAACTTCGCAACCTTCAGGAAGTTGATCACTATTTATTACTTCACAAAGCACATCCCACCACCCGGATGTCCCATGATAACATACCGCCGCAGATACGCAAATATATAAAGAAACATCTGCCGCTACTGTTGCTGACAGGGTGGCGCAGTTTAATGGATCTCCGGTGCGGCGGGACGCGGAGTGGGACTGTTTATCATTATTGGTAAAAAACTTGAGATAACAATGTCATTGGATCCATCACAACATCAAGCACCAAATCAGCCGGATCATTCAACAATATGTCCGACGAGTCACCGGAAGATACAACCATTACCTGATCTGAACCACTATTCTTTATAATATCAATCAGCTTAACAAACTCTTCTATCCTATTTTTTGGCAAATACATAAAAGCCCCATCAACAATCAGCGGCGGTAACGCAGAGCTACTCAAAGTCCAATGGGCATCTGTCGATAGCAATTCCAACAGTGCACATCTTAGCATTGTGTTAAAAATTACTCTATCGGCATTACTTAATGGTTTCAGCTTATCTGATGCCACATCCTTTTCATATAATAATAGATTATAATCAGTATCAAGTTCTAAGTAATGGTTAGTATCACCGGGATTAACCATGGAAAATATCTTATTCAGATGTAAATTAATGACATCAATATTTATCTTGTGACCTTCTTCATTAATCTCATTAGACCACACCAGGTCGTTAATTATTTTCCTTCGTACTTCGTTGCTTTCATTTTTACGAATGTAAATCCAGTTATTGTATAATTCTTCATCCATATTGATAAGCGAATAAATTGCATTATTGGTTTGTATGTTCCCGTCTGCATGCAATTTATTGTTAATATGAACAGAAGATCCAATATTAACAGAACAATCTGTGTTGTCATCCATTTCAAACACCCGCTTGATTTTAATAATTTGGCTGTTCAATTCGAACTCAAGTGATACAAGGGCATTTTTAGCATCATGTCTAATAAATGGTACGAAAGTATCTGTTGTTGATTTTCCAAAAAGTCCAATAAAAATAGTCTCAAAAAAATATACCATACCTACGGCCTGTGCACTCCGGATTCAAAGATACAGTGACACAGGCCGGGAACTAAGAAATAGCATGAGCACAAAGAATATACTGATCCGAATAAGACCAACTCTAACAGACCAAAGTATTTTTGATATACTTTTCACCGGCGTCGGTATGATTTAAACCAGGAATGCCTGAAGTATAAAGACCAGATTACCCACAATGGGAAAAACGAAAGTAATAACAATCCCACCATCCGGATGTCCCATGATAATATACTGCCGCAGATACGCAAATTTGTGTCTAAACATTCTGATGCTATGAACTAAAAGAGTGTGATGAATAAAAACAGCCTGCTCTGCCATTACACCAGCAAGACCAGGCTGCTGGTTCCTGATATTATCTACTGCAAGCCTGACACTTCTGTGAAGTTCGGGCATTCTATTACGAATGTGATCGAGTTTGAGAGGTATTTTGGATGCTGTTGATTTTAGAACAAAATCCTCGCTAACGCTCGAATTTTCTTGAGTATATCAAGTTATACTTGATATACTATAAAAAACTATTAAATTATCCTGATTTATCACTTAACCGATCACATATGCGTTTCATCCAACACGTGCGGCTTCTTCCTCACACTCCTGCTTCCGCTAATATGTATGTTATCAATAAGCACCACACAAAACTATGTCCAAAAATACCAAAAACATATATATATCATTTCGACATTTTTAACCCATATGCCTACTGTCACCAGCCTTGCAATATTCAAAGAATTAACCACTCCAATTTCTATATCCGGTTTAGCAGAAAAGCTTGCATTAAATAACTCTACCATATCTACAGCTGTATCCTCACTTATAATAGAAGGACTTGCTGTAAAACAAAGAAATGGTAAAAAAGTAATCGTCAAACGTTCTGATACACTGCATGCACACTCACTGGAAAAAATTTTAAAAGAATATCCAGGACTCCCGGTAAAAAATTTATTTTCTTATTCGTCCATGGAAATACTAAGTGTACTGACACATCCTCACAATATCACAGACATTGCCGCTATGACGGGGCTAAACCGGCACACGTCCTCAACAACGCTCTTGAATTTATCAAAGTATGGTATAGTGCTTAAAAAAAATGGAAAATATTCACTTAACCAACGACACCGACATATTGTGAATTTTATCGGGAATTACTGGAGTTATATAGCAAACCAGCGCCTTCGGGATATTACAGAAGATACTATAATACTCTGGCAGCGCGGTCCTGAATTCCTGTTCAAGGCACAAGGAGATTTGGATCATAACAACGAACCGGACAGGATCCATCCGACTGCAACAACAGTATTTTCCGGATTTGATCTGGGTTTAATGGCCACAACACGATATTATTTTTATTCCAAACGCCAGCTTACAGTGGAGGACTTTAATCTTGATACTCTTTTTCATTTTTAAAATAGCTTCAGCTGTCTCCAGACACCTGGTTACCGGACTGGAAAAAAACCGTAAAGGCCCAAATTTCACTATTTCCTTTCCCAAAATACCAGCATCTACTTTTCCTTCTTCAGTCAATTTAGAATCACTTCCGGGAAATAATTCATCCACATTTTCACGTTGAGCATGACGAATAACAATGCCTCTTTTCCCAAAAGATCGACCTTCACCAGGACCATCCGGAATTCGAAGGTTCATATCTTCAACCATCCACTTTCTCTGCAATCAACATACTGATTATTTCATCACCCTTGATAGTATCAATTATTTTAAAACCGGATGCAAAAAGGATAGACTTAAATTCATTCAATGTCCTCTCTTTGCCACCTGCCATTGCAAGAAGATTGAAATTCAATGTGATACCCATATCGATTTTCGGATTGTCCGGAACAATCATCTCAAATATTAACAATCTTCCATTATCATTTAACGAGCTATGGATATTTGTTAGAATTTCGATAGCCTTTTCATCATTCCAATCATGCAAAACACGGGTTACACATACAACATCCGTCCGAACTGAAATGTTCTTAAAAAAATTCCCTTTTATATATTCTATTTTTTTCCCAACATCGCTATTTGCCAGGCATATTTTTGCCTGTTCAATAACAGATGGCAGATCAAATATAATACCTTTCTCAATATGAGGGTTGTTGATCATTATCTGCTCCAGCAGATGACCTTTTCCTCCTCCGACATCCATTATTATTTTTGCATCCGGAAAGTCATATTTTGATATTATCAGGTCATAATCTGTACTATATTCTTTCATTGCCTGGTTATAGATGTAGCCCTCTTTCCTGTTTGAATTATAATAATCAAATACCTCTTTTCCATACATTTCTTCAAAGTCAGAATGGCAGGGATATTTAAGGCTGAACAGGTACACTTTGCTTTTTTACGGTGCAGTATCACACGGCTGGCTGTTGATCCTCCGGCAAGTCTATAAAGGCATCAGCCTATTAAGCAGATGAAAAATTAGTAGCTATTGAAATAAGATTATGCCTTTACATGTTTTTCTCAAATTCTGAGAGGCTATTAGTTTTGACTGCTAATTCTAAAAACCTATACAATTGAGATTCATCTTTAGTACGATAGATCAGATCAATTAGATTTGGAGAGATATTATTAAATCTTGTGGATAAAACATAAATTATACTTTTTTCAATACCTTTTTCCATTCCTTCTTTTATTCCTCTTTCCATTCCTTCTTTTATTCCTTCATTTCTTCCTTTTTCCATTCCTTTGTTAAGAACATCCTGATATATTTCTGATTCTTCCAAAATTTCCACCTTCATTAAAGTTTTAATTAATTCTTTAGAGTATCGTAAACCTGCTAATGTGCCTGTACTAAAATAAATATCAGCTTTCAGTTTATTGTCCTCAATATCTATATTCTGCACCAGATCAAAGCATTCTATTAAATAATCTTTATCATCTATCTTTCTATGTTTTACCAAAGGTAATATTGGAAACAAGCCATATAAATTATTATCGATGATCCTATTTGCTTCTATTTCCCATGCTTTTAACACTTCAAATTTAAATGTTAATATATCTTTATTATTTATTGAACTCACATATGAATCAAGAATATCAAATCCGGGTCTATCCGGGTATAGATATATAACCACAGGATATATAGGCAATTTATATTTATCAAATATCCTGGTATAATATGATAACATACGATAAGGCATATTAACATCATATGAACTCTGGAATTCAATGTGTAGAATAAATTCAGTATGTTTAGTAATATCCTTGATTTTTACGAGATAATCTATTTTCCGGTTAGTGGAGGTTAGTTCTCTATCAAGTAGAACAATATCTCCATTAAATCCTTCGAAGATTAAGTCTACGTAATGTTGCGGAAATTTATCTGATAGATATTTGAGAGTGTTGTCATAGTCCTGCAAAATAACACCTGTTTTTCTTATAGTATATCAAGTATAACTTGATATACTCAAGAAAATCCGACCAAAGGGAGGATTTTGTTCTTGGCTTTATGTTGGTAGTATTGGTATTAACTATTAGCTAAGAGCGGTGTGAAAGTAATCTGGATAGAATCAGAAAGGATTTTTTCAGAAGGAAAGCACTATAATACTGTCAGATGTGCTGCAGCTAAGAAGCTTGTCAGAATTATTTGGTCAGTGGAAAAAAAAAGCCTTTTCAAATTCCTGAGAGTGTTTTATCCTAATTTCGTATCCACTTCAAAAACCATGGTATTTTGACGGGATTTACGGGATTTTAAGGATGATGATGTTGCGGTATATCCTGTTGATCCTGTCGATCCTGTTGATCCTGTCGATCCTGTCGATCCTGTCGATCCTGTCTAATATTTTTTATATTACCCTTAAATTTGAAGTGGATACCTAATTTCTAATAAAACTGAGACAATGGTACTTTCTTAGTGCTATACTGTTTGCAAGTACACAGCATAATGGATTGAAAGGGAATAGCACAAATTCCTAAGTTATAGTTAGCTGAAGCTAAGTTTCTCCTTTGGATTTCAAAGATAAAAAAATTTATAAAGCACATCCCATATCCTAAAAGGAAAAACAGACATTCTGGTAAACCATTCCAAATCATTTATTACATCCGGATATTCAAGACCTGAATCACAATTTTCCCATAATATGAAATGTTTTCAGTAATCAAGAGCGTCGTAATCATGATCCTCCAAACCATAAGTAGAAAATTTATAATCACAAGTCGAGATCAAATATCAACCGTATCAACTATCCGCACTTCCTCATCAACATACCAATCATGATTGATCAGAACCACCTTAATCGAAAAAAACCCGGATCCTACGCCATTGATCATTCTCAATTCATCTGCAGGTATCCTATAACCCGGTGCTATCACATACAACTTCAGGTTATCAAGATCAACATCCCAACCTAGCTCATTTATCCTTGGTGCGAGACTCTGCCTGTTCTCATGCACCCAGTTCATATAAGATATAGACTGACTGATAGCAGAACCCAGATCATTGCTGTCCTTTTTTACCTCCACCAGGGTAAATGCACCACTATCACGCTCCTTTGCTGCAATATCCACATGCTCTCTGCCGAACTGTCTGTTACGTTTAACCTTCCCCACAGGAGTCTCATAGTACAGAAAATCAAGACCAAGTCCGGGTCCGTCACCGCACATCTGCTCTATTAAAAGTCCATGCAGCCATTTTTCAACATATCCAATAGCATTTCGTCTACGCAGTTCCAGCAGGGTCTGTGACTGATCGACCAGATGCGACCTGAAATCGCTATCAGATACAGCATCAGTATTTCTCTGGTCAAAAACATACTTACACTTCTCTTGCCTTACGCTTTTGCGTCCGCTATTATATATATTCTTAATAAGCGTCAGGTTAAAACCAGAAGGTGTTATATGTACCTGTGCTACCTTAAGCCCGCGGATAAGAAACGAAAACCCATCTCTCCGGCTGAAACATTGCACCTTATATCTATCAAGTGATCTGCCAGATTCCAGTATCTCATTGCATCGCTGCCTGAGCACCCCTGTCGAAATGCTTCTTAAGTGCTCATCCAAAGACGTCCATAACCCATCTATTCCATCAAAGCCGCCAATGACATCTTCTTTACTTTGTTTCATCTTATCAGTCCGCTTTGGTTGTGGCAATATATCACTCGTCTTACCACACCCGATATAGGCTTTATATGCCAGGTGCTCAATGTGTGAACCTTTATGCCATTTCTTGCAGTATGTACAAAAATAATATTTTGCCGAAGGGGAATTTGTTTGTTGTTCATCAAAATATCTAAGGTGTTGCTTACCTTTGGAATCCTTATCTGATCTTAAGATATGCCAGTTTTGACATAATGAGCAGAAATAATAATCTCCGTTTTGGTTAATGGTTTTTTTATCATTATTTGGAAGTTGTTGCATAATTGATCTCAATTTTCTTTTATTTAGTATATTCTATATTCTTATCCGGTTCTTTCCGTTTTCATTATCTTCATAAAGATATACATCGCTCACAGGTTCTGTAAGTTTACCAAGGAGCTTAATAATAACAGTCCCGCTTTCTTTTTGGGATACTTCAATTGAATATGTACCATCGCCGTTTCTAAGCTGTCCTGTATTGACTGTCGCACTGGTTATCATCCGTGATACAACAAAATAACGCGTATTAAGACTATCATCCTGAAAAGAAAAACCCCAGAATATCCGCTCAATATGGAAAGAACTACCTCCTAATTATAAAACACAAATGAGTATAGAGGAGATACAATCTATCGGTGGGACAAAAAAATACGGCAATATAGGAGGAAAATGGATCAATGAAATGATATATCAATCTATCGGTGGATACAGGAGCCGAGGTGGTATACCGTTAAAATTACAAACAAGAACTGGCGATATTCCCATATCAGCAACAGACGCTGAGGAATTGTTACGTTTAAGATATATATCAAGCATGTGGGATTAATCCGCTATAGTAAATAACTATAGTATAACCCCTGGCAAACCAACCAACTAATTTTCACCCAATCAAAAAACAGAGAAGAAATGTCCCAAAATGATATACTCCCACAGATATGCAAATTTATATTTGAGCATTCTAATACTATGAACTAAAAGAGTGTGATGAATAAAAACAGTCTGCTCCTGCCATATACCTGCAAGACCAGGCTGCTGATTCCTGATATTATCTACTGCAAGCCTGATACTTCTGTAAAGTTCATGCATTCTATTACGAATGTTATCGAATTTAAAAGCGAAACATCTGCCACTACTGTTGCTGACAGGATGGCGCGGTTTAATGAGTCTTTGAGGCGGATGATAGAGGACGAGACGCAGAGTGGGACTGTGCTACCGAGGATTTTATTCATCTCTGATTGCCTTTTCGATTTTCTGTTTGAGATCAGGTAGGTCATTTACCACCACAGACCACACAACATCTACATCAATACCAAAATAGGCGTGGACTAATATATTTCTCATTCCAATGATTTGGGACCAGGGAATTTCATAGTATTTTTCTCTAATACTGTTTGGAAGAGCACTCACAGCTTCACCTATAATCTGGAGATGATAAATTATCCATGTTTGAATTAATTCATCATGTTCGAAAGCCTCACGTCCACGTGCAGCGTATTTCTCAATACGTTCAATAGCTTCCAGAATATCTAACAACCTTTCATTGTAATCCCTCATAGCTGTATTGCCTCTTTCAATACAGAATCCCGAATGCGTGCACGTAATCCTTTTTCGGTTACTACATCAACTTTACATGCCAACAGATCTTGTAGGTCCATTAGCATACCGCCAAGATCAAAGAGACTGCGCCCAGGCTCCATATCTACTAAAAAATCGACATCACTATCTATTGTTGCTTCGCCGCGTACTATTGAGCCAAAAATGCGAACATTCCGGGCTCCGTATCTTGCTGCTATACGTAATATATCTTTACGCTTATTTTTTATTAATGTGACTGAATTAATCATGGATATCTCCTATGCTTTAATATAAAGTGCTGATTTACTCATATCTGATACTTTAGCTATATCTTGAATTGATAAGCACTTTTTCTTAGGCTCATCAAATTTCGCCCAATCGATTGTTATAGATGAACAGTATAACGGCTTACCTGAGTTAATACCTTAACTTCTGTATATTCTTTTTGTATCTGTATACTTTCAGATTAGCCTTTGATAGATGACCCTGCAATATCTAGCAAATATCTTATTTTCGAGAAATTCCATAACATATAGATTTTATGGAAGCATTAGTATTTTAAGTCTATGGTAGAGTGCATTCCAAAAAAAGGATAAATAATTAAGCAATAAATATTTTAATTTCCGTTTCAATATCATGTGTTCTTAATGTCGATGATTTCAATGTAGGAAAATAATGAAAATTGCCACCACCCTTTCCATCCAGACTTCCGACGGCAAGCAGAAGCTCAACTGCGCCAATACCGAGGGGCTTTTCCGCAGTACTATAGACAGGTAGCCGGATAAGTTCCAGAAGGTGGAACAAGCGAATGGAGATGATTCAACTTTAAGGATTTGCTAATTACCCTTAGATTTGAAGTGAAATTTACATGCTGTAGATAATTACCAGTGTTTTTTTTATAGAAGTTATAATATATGTATAATTGAGTTGCGTATGAAACAAACAATAGAAGTAGTTTATGAAGATAATGTATTGAAACCACTTGAACCAATTGAAGGTATCAAGGAACATGAAAGAGTTATAGCATACCTCACCACACGTCCTGTTAAAAAAGGTCTGCATGAGCTAGTAGGAACACTAACACATAATGAGGCAAAAGCAATGCAGAAACTTATTGACGAGGAGTTTGAAAAAATTGAATGGGAATAAAATCCAATCTTTGCTGAATCATGTTCTTAATTTTTAATTATTAGGATAAAAATATGGTTTGCTAACTCTTCTCCCAAACATTCCCACCATCCGGATGTCCCATGATGATGTACTGCCGCAGATACGCAAATTTGTGGCTGACCATTCTAATACTATAAACCAAAAGAGCATGGTGAACAGGAACCCATTCATCTGCCCTTATACCCGCAAGACGAGGCTGCTGGTTCCTGATATTATCTACTTGTCGATAAAGTTTAGAACAAAATCCTCCCTCCGGTCGGATTTTCTTGACTGAAGCTTCGAAGAAGCTGAAGATTAGAAAATGTGAACGGAGTGA
>JAIOQW010000295.1 GCA_021108405.1 Methanosarcinales archaeon | reverse complement strand
TATCTACATCCTTGTACCTTGATCAGGATACCTGTGAATTGAATTATTAAATTTTTTCTCTTTGAAAAATTCTGGGACGATCTGGAAGATTTAATTAAATTATTAGCTAGTGGATTTCCATATGCTGTTTTTTTTAGTTTAATCTATTTATTAATTTGGCAGATGGAATATTTTGTGTTATATTATTATCTCGGATTTTATTAATAACCCTTGATAACCAGCCATGAATCTATTTTGTAAGTATTTAAGAGCGCACCGGTTCAGTAGATAGAGTTTGTGTTAGCAAGAACAGCCATGCAGGAATGAAAAATATTTGTTTATCTCCTATTTTTTCCAATCCAAATTTTTTAAAGCTTACAATAATACCTTTATTAAAGCCCATTTCCTGCATACAGTTCAATATACCTTTCAAGTCACCTGAGGATATTGTCTTTCTATATTTCACCTCAACAGGCCATAGGCCGGAAGTTGTCTGTATTAGTATATCTACTTCAATCCGGCCCCTTCCGTGCCAGTAGAATGTATCTGCACCTAAACGAGTTAAGTGATTAAAGACTGATGTTTCCACCTTTAGCCCTTCTTTTGTGTCTAGAAGCTGGAAAAAGGAATTATCCCCTGCATATATTTTTGGGTTTCTCTTAAGACTTTTTAATGTATTCTTAGAGTACTGATAACTTCTGTATATAAAGAATGAACTGGTCAAGTAATCTAAATATTGCTTTACTGTTTCATATTTAGTGCCCAGGCCACTGGTAAGGGTATGATAGTTGATCACATTACCAGACTGTTTGACTATAGAATAGAAAATACCCTCTAATATATCTATACGCTTAACATCGAACAGATTGACTATATCTCTATACAATGTCAGATCAAGTATGGTCTTGATATAATCCCTTATCTTTTCAGGTTCATTTAAAGGATATAGTTCCGGATAACCCCCTATACGCAGGAATTTATCAAACATTAATTGTAATTTTACTGCATTAGGAGGATATGTAGGGTCAAATAACGAACGATGAGGAGCTTCAATCCCTTCATATCGTAAAAATTCCATAAAAGAGAAGGGATGGAGCCTCAGGATTTGTATTCTACCTACCAGACTTTCACCTGAACCTTTGAGAATATTCATGGCAGAAGAACCGGTAATTACAAATTTTACGGGATAATCCATATCGTATAAGTATTTTATCTCATCTCCCCAATCCCGGATCTTCTGCACTTCATCAAGGAATATAAATATTTTTTCACATTCGAGTGGAACTTTTTTGAGGATATTCCTGAAAAATAGATCAAATATCTGTCTGATGATTCTTTCTTCTTTTTGCACGGCATCCATTGAAAAATATAGTATTCTCTCAGGTTCGATGTCCTCTAATAACTTTTGTATAATCTGTTTTATTAAAGTAGTCTTTCCAATTCGCCTTGGACCTATTACTGCTGATACTGCTTTTTCGTCCAGGGCAGATTCTAATTTTAAGAATAACTCTCTTTTGACCATACTTTCCTGTAGTCCGGATGCAGATACGGGTCCGGACCACCAGGGGTTGAAAAGTACCATATCATTCAATATATCTTCATCATTCATATTGATGTATTACAGTTATTGGAATATAAGTATTACTATTCATTCCTTTTACTGGAATATAAAAAAAGTATTTCCAGTCTCTAATCCGCTTTTGTAAACTTATTTGGAGTACATAAAATCTGCAAAAGTTTGACTTTTGGAACAACTTGCTAACCTCATTAAGAAAAAGCATCAAAAGGCGGTGGTATTAAAAAATTGATACCTTTTAAGCTTATCGTCATACAATGATTATAACATTTGTTTCATCCAATAAATATTTATTATGCCAGGTAAGATGATATGGTTGATGACATGCAGGATAAGATTAATACTAGCAGGAATAATTCTTATCCTTTTGAGTATTATTGTAATTAATATGCTTCTAGTGAGCACTCCTGTTGTGATACAAGTAGAGGGTGATACTTTCAAGATTATTGAGATACCGTATTCTTACTCTACTAAAGATGTATACATAATACTTATATCAGGAGTGCTTGGTGGAATTGCCTTTTCCCAGATATTATTATGCCTCAAGGTCCTTCCATTTGAAGTTATTCATTATAAAATTACGGAGAAAATGCCTGACCCTGATAATATGACAGGTTCACGTGATCATGGTCAGACGAATGCAGTCCTACGTGCCCTTGAAGGAGATGAACGCAAGATCGTTAAGGTAATTATGGAGAATAAAGGAGAAATACTCCAGAATGAACTTGTAAACACTCTGAATTTTCCTAAGGCTAAGGTCTCCCGGATATTAATGAACCTTGAGGGCAGAAAAATTATTATAAAAAAAAAGTACGGCCTTACCAATCATATTTCACTGGCAGATGATATTAGAGGTGAAATAAAATGAGAAAAGAATATACGATACTCACAGTGATTTTTATATTAGCTATTGCTGTTGGGATTTACTGGTATTATCCAACCGGAGATGATGTGCGAATTGTTAAACTGGATGCACCGGACACTCTCTATTTAGGAGATTGTGGTAACTTATTAAATGTTACTTTTCGGAATAATGCAATAACTCCTGTTAATATAAGTATTAATATCGAGAATGCCATTATTGATGAAAATGGAACTAGTTTCACAAATATTAACCCGGACAGTCCATATGGTAAATTTACACTCCTTCCTGGTGATAACACTAAAAATTTTTTACTTGGTTATCTAACACCAGGTACACATAACGTTAGGGTTAAGGTATATCAGAATGGACGTCTTATTGATAAGGATCATATTAACGTCACAGTTCCAATGCCATACCGGCCAAAGCTATCACTATTACCATTTGCATACAGAATAGAAACTACTGATGATTATGATGTTTACAGAATTTATGGCTATCTCCTTAATGATATGCGTCAAAGTGATTCTTCAGATATTTCAGTACAGATATCTATTATAAATGATAATACCGGAGAAATCGTTTTAAATAATACAGACAATTATCATATCGTGCCAAATAGAATAGAAGCGCTATCTAAATGGAAGGGAAAACCCCTGGCAGTCATCGAGCTGGCACATAATGAATCTTCCAATGAAACCTACGTACCTGTTCCAAATGTTGTAAAAGGAAAGGTGGGTTATAGATATAGAGTGAATGTTACGGCTTTATGGTCAGATCCATGGTTAGATATGCGCTATGACCAATGGTACGAAGAGTATGGCCAATCATTTGAAAAGAAGGGGTATTGGTATTATTATGGTTTTAGATCTGAGAAATATTATGAACCGCCGCAATTTGACCGGATTATAACCACTCATGATGAATTTATTATACCTTCAGGGTGATAAATCAAACACATGTTTACAATAAAGGAAGATCTACTGGATAAAGAAATCAATAACTGGATAATAAATAAACGTCGTGAGTTCCATAGAATACCTGAGCTAAGTTTCCATGAATTCAAGACCCAACAGATCATAATTCAAACCTTAAAACAGATAGGACTTGAAGGCAAACCCATTGCAAATACAGGAGTTATTGCCACCATTAACGGTAAGAGCAAGGGACATACCATAGCCCTTCGTACAGATATGGACGGGCTTGAGGTAAATGAAGAAGAATCAGTATTGAATAGTGATTATATCTCACAACATCCTGGTTTTATGCATGCCTGCGGACATGATGCTCATCTGGCTATGCTGCTGGGTGCTGCCAGACTACTTATGCTGCGTAGAGATGCATTTTCAGGTTCAGTTCGGTTATTATTCCAGCCAGCAGAAGAACAGCCCCCGGGTGGTGCACTGGAAATGATAAAAAACGGTGCACTTGAAGGAGTGGATGCGATAATAGGACAGCATATTATCGGGACCATTAATTCAGGTGAGATCAAATCCAGACCTGGCACGTTAATGGCCACATCCAATGTAATGACCATAACCATTGCCGGTAAAGACGGACATCATTTAAGTCCACAATTATATATTGATCCTATATCCATGGCTTCAAAGTTTATCGGATGCATCCGTCAGGAGATAACTAAAAAGATACCAAAAGACCAGTTCATTATAGGGTTTGGCAAGATATCAGGTGGTTCCCAGTTCAACAGAACACCGGATGAAGTTGAAATATTAGGTAGTTTTCGTACCTTTAACAACCATCATACCACAATCATCGAGGATACTATAAAGCAGACACTTGATGAAATTATGAACGAGAATATAAATGAGGATTTTCCCGGTCTACCGGTATATAAGCTGGATATATTACATGGTTATCCCATACTGGTCAATGACCCGGTATTCTCAAAGAGAGTATTTGATGTACTGAAAAGTCATTTTCCATCTGTGAGTGATGATATGGATCCTTTTTTCGGTGCAGAGGATTTTGCTTATTATCTGCAGAAAGTACCAGGTATATATATCTGTATGGGAACAAGGAATGAAGAGAAAAACCTGATCGAAGGTAACCATTCCGGCAAATTTGATATAGATGAAGATATCTTGATCCGGGGTGCTGAATTGCTAACGATAATTGCACTTGATTTCTTGAATTATCCGGGAGAATACCTGTCGTGAATATTGAAAGATTCTCAGATGCAAGATATGAAGAAGTAAAACAATTAGTACTGGGAGTGCTTGAAGAAAATGGATTTGGGTATGACCCTGTAAAAGACTATGATCTGGATGATATCACCAAATATTATCATGACAATGGTGGAATGTTCTTTATCGGGTCAGTAGATGGGAAAATAATAGGGACAAGTGCAGTTCGCAAAATAGATAGTGAACGATGTGAAATAAAACGTATCTACGTTTATAAAGAATATAGGCGCCGCGGTTATGGCAGAGAATTATTCCTGCATGCCCTTGATTTTGCTAAAGATCATTATCTTCATATTACTTTAATGACTGATAGATCACTGGTTGAAGCAATAAATTTATATAAAAAATTTGGTTTCTCAATAGTCGGGACCGATTCATTACAAAAGCCTTATATTCTAATGTCACACACATCATAAGCTAATACAATATAGGTGATCGGATGTTAAGTGTCAACGAAAAAGGGCTTGAAATTGCCGAAGAGATGATGGATTGGAGTGAAGAACTCAAGGTCAAGACAATTGAACTTAAAAATGGTTCTAAAGTTATTGATTGTGGTGTGAACGAAAGCGGAAGTTATGACGCAGGATTAATGTTTACTGATATTTGTATGGGGGGCCTGGCTACAACCAGTATAAGTGTCCAAAAGGTTAGTGATATTCCTCTTGCTTTTATTGATGTAACTACTGACCACCCGTCAGTTGCATGCCTGGGTGCGCAAAAAGCAGGCTGGCAAGTACAGGTAGATAAATTTTTTGCAATGGGATCAGGTCCAGGCCGAGCACTGGCATTAAAGCCAAAGCATACCTTTGATCGAATACAGTACGAAGATGAGTTCGATTATTGTGTAATAGCTCTCGAATCTAATGCTATCCCCGATGAAAAAGTCATGCAGCACATTGCAGATGAATGCAAAGTAGATGTTGATAAGACTATTGCACTGGTGGCACCTACTGCAAGTATAGTAGGCTCGGTCCAGGTATCAGGCAGGGTAGTAGAGACAGGTATTTTCAAACTCAATGAACTGGGATTTGATACTACCCAGGTTGTTTGCGGTACAGGCACTGCACCTATTGCACCTGTGGTTGAAGATGACTTGAAAGCCATGGGTTCGACCAATGATAGTGTTATTTATTATGGTTCTATCGTACTGAACACACGCGGATTTGATGAAGAACTGTTTAAACAGGTTCCGTCTGTCACCTCCTCAGATTACGGTAAGCCATTCTTTAAGACATTCAAAGATGCAGGATATGACTTCTATAAGATAGATGCAAATATATTCGCACCTGCGGAAGTAACAGTAAACGATCTGGATAATGGTAAGACATATCATTCAGGCCACCTGAATTCCGAGGTCATACTGGAATCATATGGTATCAGTGGGATTTAAATCCCACAATTTTTTTATTTTTTTTAGTGTATTAAGTATAACTTGATATATCAAAAATGTTCACTCTTTTCACATTTTTTTATCTTCAGCTTCTCCGAAGCTTCAGTCAAGTAAATCCGACCAGAGGGAGGATTTTGTTCTGGTAGAATCAGCATATATCAGTGAGATTTTTAATTCCATACAGGGAGAGGGAATATTTACCGGTGTACGTCAGGTATTTATCAGGTTCCAAGGCTGTCCGTTACATTGTACCTACTGCGATACACCGGTTTCAAAAGCTAAAACAGTAGATGTGTGTAAGGTGGAGTACACTCCGGGTACAAATGAGTTCAGGAACATTCCGAATCCGGTAGATATTGGTGCATTAACAGAAATTATTGAAAAGATCTGGTCAGCGGGTACAAGACAGCTATCTTTGACCGGAGGTGAACCGCTGATATATGCAGATTTTATTGATGAGCTCTCCAGGGAAGTGGATTATCCTTTGTACCTTGAGACCAGCGGATGCAATCCTGAACAAGCACGAAAGTTGCAGTATATAATAGATGCTGCAGCATGCGATGTCAAGCTACCTGAGCATAATGCCGCGTCTGATTATGACTCTCTGTTTAAATCCGAATTAGAAACCATAAGGATTTTTTATGAAGCAGGTGCCTTAACCTTTGTCAAAGTAGTTGTTTCAAGGATAACAAAAAAAAAGGCATTAGTGACAATTGCCAGGAAAGTATCTGATCTGGATGATACTATTCCACTGGTAATACAACCAGTAACTCCTGGTTATGGTCTTGATTGTCCACAACCGGAGCAATTGTTGGAGTTAATGGATGTGGTGGGGGAATATTTAATGGATGTTCGTGCTGTGCCACAAGTACATAAGATTATGGGACTTTTGTAAAAACAAAATCCTCCCTTCTTTCATTATCCTCGCTAGCGCTAGGATTTTACTTTCTCCACTACTTTTATATCTGAAATAACAGTTAAAGGATAATTGCCTGTCTCGTCTTTTTCAGCCGATTTTACCATATCCCATACTGTAAGCAATGCTACTGCCGTTCCATGCAGGGCTTCCATCTCAACACCCGTCCGCCCTACTGATTTGACCTCCACATATGCATATACTCTATCATCAGCTATAGTAAAATCAACATCTACATGAGTAATAGGTATCTGGTGGCACATAGGGATAATATCCCATGTGCGCTTCACAGCCTGTACAGCAGCAATCCTTGCAGTAGATAGGACATTTCCTTTTTTAACTGAATTATTCTCGATCGCCTCGATCGTGGCAGGTTTAAGGGAGATATATCCGGATGCAGTAGCTCGCCTGATCGAATCATCTTTCTGGCTGATATCCACCATTCTGGATCGGCCGTTGTGTATATGAGTAAAAATCTCGTTCATGTTTTTTAAGACCCTCAAGTAAAGATTCTGCGAATCTTCTAATCCTCCATTCCTCTGGAATGTCGGTCAATAAAATCCGACCAGAGGGAGGATTTTGTTCTCATAGCTTCAGGGATCATCTCAATGACATCTGTGGCCAATAGTCCGTTACCCTTTTTATCAAATACCAGATCTCCACCTCTACCGCAGATATAAGCACTTGCAGCCGCAGCCTCAATCCCTATATTTTTGGCAAATAGTGCTCCGGTGATACCTGCCAGTACATCACCTGTACCGCCTACTGTCATTCCGGGATTCCCGGTTTGGTTGATCCTGGTGATCTTACCATCGCAGATCAGGTCTTCAGGCCCTTTTAATAAGGTGACCGTACCATTTTCAAACGAGAAAGAATTCACGATATCTATGCGTTGATCACGGTCCTGTGGCACTTCAGTACCACTAAGCATCTTAAATTCATTTGCATGAGGAGTAATGATCATTTCACATCCGTACTGGTTCAGTGGTGTTTCAAGGGCAGCCAGCCCATCAGCATCAACAACAGCTTTGTTACACAGCGGTAGTATTTCACGCACAGTCCGCATAGTCTCCTCGTCTCTACCCAGTCCCATTCCTATTACTATTATATCATGGGATCCGATCAGTTCCTGTAATAATGGTATGTCCTTGAGTACAAGCCGTTCTTTTTCAAGTTTTCGTACGATAAGATCAGGTGAAAAGGATGCTACGATCCCGGCTATATTTGTGGGTGTTGCCACAGTTACTATATCTGCTCCACAACGCATAGCTGCGAGTGCACTCAGAGCTGGTGCACCACTATATGCGCCCCCTCCTATGATCAATACACGCCCTCCGTCACCTTTATGGCTGTTAATTGAGCGTCCGCTGACCAGTTTCACATCACCCGGTCCTACTAACTGCTGGGCTTTATCAGGAATGCCAATATCTGCTATGGCAATCTCACCTGCATACTTCTCAGCACCGATCTTGAGCAGACCCGGCTTTGGAAGATGAAAAGTTACTGTTACTTTGGCTTTTACTGCCTTTTCAAATTCACCTCCATCCGGATCCAGACCGGAAGGAACATCTACGCAGACCACTTTTGCCTGTGATTTGTTGATCAGGTCAATTGCAGTATTTTCGGGCTCCCGTATATCACCTTTGATGCCTGTACCGAAAATGGCATCAACGATCACATCACACTCTGAAAATAATTCAGGTTTTAATCCCGATGTGTCGATTACTTCGATAACAGGAATATCAAAGTTCTTAAGAATAGAAAAATTTTGTGCAGCTTCAGGAGTCTTGATCTCACTTTTTTTTCCTAAAAGCACAACAGTTACCTGGTAATCTACTAGATGTCTGGCAGCAACAAATCCATCACCGCCGTTATTCCCACGACCGGCTACGATCAATACACGATCCCTGGTCGGAAGGTGCATAACCTCCGAAGCTACTGCACAACCGGCATTTTCCATTAATTGAAGCGGTATAAGTCCGAAATGAGCACAGTTAATATCTACTGCACCCATTTGTCTTGATGTGATAGTTTTCATGACTAGCCCATCTCACTTACTTCATATCTCTTTCTATCCTTTAATTCCTGTTTCTTGGAATTATTCCACCCGCTCACTGCCTGTATATATCCTGTTACTCTTGAAAGCTGGTCAACATTCTCAGAACCACAGTTAGGACATACATCCAGCAGTCCGCCAGCAATATGGAAATCGTTCATACAAATAGTCATATCCTTGGTAAAGGCAAAATATCCTACCTGTGTATTCTTAGCAATGTTCATAGCAAGCTCTTTTAACCCACGGGGGTCAGGATGTCCTTCTCCCATAAAGATATGCAGGATATCCCCGCCATCTACTATCGGGAAGAATATATGCTCAATATCTATTTTATCAGGCAGCGATATATTTGCACCAGGTGGTACGTGAGTACCATTGGTATAATATATAGGAAGATCGCGTGTCTCGTTGATAGTGGCCATAGCAGCCTCTATATCTCCCTTGATCACATTTTGTGCAAAATCACGATATTGTTTATTAAGTAGATCAGATACTGCAAAACGCTGACAGGTAGTTTCTGCAGGGGTCCTGGCTAAAGCGATCTCAATATCATATTTCTCTGAAAGTTCTTTTGCATAGAATTCCATCTCAAACAGGGCCCTAACAGCCAGTTGTCTGGCAATCTCGCTCTCATGCATCTGGTATCCGGTATGATGCTGTACCATTTCATTAATTCCTACCACACCAATAGTATATACCAGTCCTTCAAGATCTACGGATATAGTACCTTTTTCTCCTGTTAGAGGGTCCTTAGGCCGTTGGGTGGCAAACGGCATCCTGCCATTCTTTATGATATGGTCCATCCAGTATCGTTTGATCTTGAACAGTTCTATTGTTGTATCCATCAACCTTTTCAAGTTCTCGAATAGGAGGTGGTCGTTTCCCTCTGCCTCATACGCGGCTCTGGGACAGTTCACGGAAACGACCTGCCATGCACCCATGGAAAAATGCTGGCCGTTTTTAAAAATTAATTTATCCTCGAACGAGGAGTCTTTTTCAATACTTGATGAGAAATTATAGGCACAACACTGATAACATGATATACCCTCACCTGCACCACGGTACTGGGGGAGTTGATTATCAAAATACGGTGTACCGAACTTGGCTGCCAGTTCAAATGCCATTGTATAGAGACCATCATAATCAGGCAGTTCGGGATGCTGAGCATTGAATTGCTCATTTTCAGTTATAAAGTCCGGCTCAATACTGATCTCAGGTTTTGGGAAATTAAAGGGTTTGCCCCAGTAATCACCTTCAAGCATAACATTCATCAAAGCTTTAAAACCTAACCTTACTTCACGTTCGAACTCTCCGTATGTTCTAAGAGGAGCTTGATCTCCATTCCATATGCGCCCCTTATAAACTACAGGTTTATCCCGCCAGAGTTTAGGAACTCCAGGGGATAATTGTACTGACGAGAATACCAATTGGCCCCCTCGTGCCACCATCATCTGGGTCATCTCGTAAACGAACATCTGCATCAACTGTTCGATCTCTTCGTAATCCATCTCCTCAAAATAAGGTGCAATAAAAGTAAGAAAATTATAGAATCCCTGACCACCTGCAAAATTTGTCTGGGCACTACCCAGTGCTTTAACTGCATGCAAAATGGCAACTTCAGCCTTTTTAGCAGGACCGGCAACACTGGCTTTTGTTCCTGATCCATCGGGCATCAGCCCGTAATATAAGAAATATCTTAAGTCCCAGTCCTGACAGAATGCCCTGGTACCCAGATATTCCAGGTCATGAATGTGTATATCACCATTTAAATGACTGTCTGCCAGATGAGGGGGTAATAGCAGTAAATACTGCTCTTTTGAGATCTTATCAGCCTTTTTCTTGTGAGAGGTTTCCGCATTCTCCTGTAAGTTGGCATTATCATTAGCCTCGAATCCTGTACCAATATCTATCTCATAAGCATCATAGACCGGAGTACCTACCCTGGTGGAAATGTTTCTCCATTCAGGATGCCCATGTTCCAGCAGTACGACATTTACCAGTTCTCTTACCAGTGGACCTGATAGGAACTCCACACCCATTTTACGGATCCTGTGTTCTGTTTCCTTAGCGATTTGTTTTGCAATCTCTTCGGTAATTGCCGGTTTGTCATAGAACATCTCGCTAAGAACGGTCTCTTTCATTAATTGGTTTACAATAATATTCCTGTCCCAATCAAGTAAGTGACCGTCAGTTGTCCTGACCTTAGGTATTATAGAGACCTCTTCACCTGTCAGGGTCTGCTGTATCTGTTCTTTTTCATGTTCTACTGATAGCTCATCAATTAATTCATCTATACGCTGCTTTGGTATTATTATCTGTTCTATCTGCTCCTTGAGCATTGTTCATCAAATCTCCTTTATCTGGCTGATTATTTCTTCTACTTTCTGTCTGTCTATGGCATCGCTGTTATCTTTAAACAATTCATTGGTGGTGTAGAAGGTATTCCGAATCTTAAGCACTGGTGCTGACATGGTAAATACATTGTTCATGGTCAGTTCTGTTAGAGCTTTCGGAGTGTTCATATCCATTTCATTATATGTGATTTTTGATTTCTTTAGTATCTGTTTTAGCGTCTGGCAGTTCGGGCAGATCTTGGTAGAATATACTGTTACTTGTGACATGTGTTCACCCCATGGAAAGAGACTTTGTTTCAAGTATGTATAACTATTTTCCTAACTAGGTCTGAATGCCATAATTAATCATTAATTACCAGATATGGTATGTTCATTACTATCTATGATAACAATCACGGTAACCATAGTGATAACAACAACGGTAACAATAAAAATTTAATGTATGCGGATAACGTATAAATGTATTGTAACATAACATAATTTTTGTTACCATATCAGATAACAAATGCGGCTTTTACTGGAAATGTAGATCCTTTTTTTCCAGTTCTACCTTTTTAATTATGAGCATCCCCCAATTTTCAGTAGCACAATATTGTTTTTCTGCTTCAAGGATATTAAGGGTATATTTATGGATAGGTGAGCCTATTACCAAAGTCTCAAACTCTCCGCCTTCACCAGCAGGGTTTATCATATATTTTTTCTCAAGCAATAAAACATCCTCACAGAATTCATCGTTTATCTTCCTTCCTAGCCATTTTTCATCCAGAGGATATGCAGCTATACCTGTAATGATTGTTCTCAATTTTTCATTGATGATCTCCCTTAACACCAACATCTGATCCATCTGCCATAGCGGGTTAAAACACCATAGACCCAGTTCATCACATATTCTTTGTATTCTGCCGGCCTGGTATGTTGAGGCTATTGCACCTGTTACAATACCATTGATCTGGTATTTGACCATTGCTTCGCTTAGGGCAATTTTCAGATCTATCAATTCCTTTTCCTTAATGCCTTCGGTTCTTCCTTCTACCAGCGGAATATCCAGAGCTTTAGCATGGTAACAAGCAAGTTCTATTGCCGGAACATGGAACATATAACTTTCATTATTTTTAGAAATAATTGTTATCAGACATGCTATTTCGTGATTACACTCCAATGCCTTCAGCATTGCAAGAAATGAATCTTTCCCGCCTGAAAAAAGAATACCCAATTTCATAATACTTCTTTATACCTGACAAGACCTTTAATACTACGGTAAGAACAAAATCCTCTCTTCGGTCGGATTTTGTTCATATAATAAAACATATCAAGATATATCTATAGTAAAAGCATAGGAACATATATGACGAAAATAGCAGTCATCGGAAGCGAACAGAGTGGTAGAACCACTCTTGCATCAAAACTTGGTAAAAAAGGGAATGTATCTGATATTACTATGTATGACTTTGAAAAAGGTACATCAATACTTACAACAGTTGATGCAACCGGTTATCCAAAATCAATAAAACCACTGATAACAGCCCTCAATCTAACTGACGCTGTACTTTTATGCATTCCTCCGGCAGGTCTTGATACGTATACGGGAGAGTGTATTGTCGCACTTGACCTGCTGGGATGTAAACACGGGATCGTAGTCCTGACCAAATCAGATACTACATACCCTAATGCACTCGATGAATTGAAACAAACCATCAAAAAGATCACTACATCTACAGTTCTTAAAGACTGGGACCAGATTGCCATATCAACCACAACTTTCGAAGGGATGGAAGAATTAAAAGAGATGATTACTTTAATAGGCAAAAAAGTGGACGTGGAACTTGCGCAATTGGATGAGCTTCCGCCACGTGTTATAATTGATCACGTATTTAATGTAACAGGCATAGGTTGCGTGGTTCTGGGCATTGTCGATCAGGGCACGATACATGCAAAAGACAAAATGACGATGATGCCCGTGGAAAAGACAATTGAGATCAGGTCGATCCAGATGCACGATATTAATGTAAAAAGTGCAGCAGCAGGTGCAAGGGTCGGACTGGCATTAAAGAACATCCAGTCAAAGGATGTGGATAGAGGATACGTGATTTCAAACAACGAAACCGTAACTATGGATTTTATACTGAACTGTACAATTTCACAATTTACCAAACAAGTTGCTGTAGGTGATATACTACATCTTTTCACAGGGCTCCAATCAGCACCGGCACGAGTAAAAAAGATAATGATTAATAACGAGGTTGTAGAATATGCCAGACCTGGTAGTGAATGTATTTTAACACTTTCCGGTTCAAAGAATATTGCATATATTAAGTCAGATAGATTTATTATTACCAATCTTGATGAGAAACAGAGATTTGTGGGATATGGTTTCTTAGAACAAAATCCTCGCTAGTGCTCGGATTTTCTTGACTGAAGCTTCGAAAAAGCTGAAGATTAGAAGATTCGTAGAAGCTGAAGATTAGAAAATGTGAACGGAGTGAACATTTTCGCTATATCAGTATCCACTTCAAATTTAAGGGTAATTAGCACCTCTTTATACAGTTCAAAAGCATTTTTTCAGACACGGATACACCCAACTCCTACGGAGTTGAGTGCCTGCTACGCCTAAAGGGCGTGCAGGTTACACGGATTTAAGGTTGCCGTGGTAGACAGTGTTAATCTGTGTTATGTAATTATCTATTAGGCCATATGATGCTATTTTGACTCTGTCGTAAAATATTATATCCCTTTTTTCAATAATCTGTGTAAATCAGTGTTAATCCGTGTCTGAAAAAAAATACATTCTGACTCTATCAATCCTGTCTAATATTTTTTATATTACCCTTAAATTTGAAGTGGATACAAACTTTACTGATTTGAAGTGGATATATAATTTCTTATATAACTTTTTTAAAAAATAATGTAAAAATCTTTACAATAATAGCAAAATTTATTATTATTTTTTATATTTTTATATTTCAAATCTAATAGTTCCGAAAACTATTTAGCCTTTAGAGTTAATAGATAAACATGTGAGCGGGTACAACGTTTTTAAAACTAACCCCCACTCCCCAACCCGCTCACACTTGTTTTTATTGCGGGATTAATATTTAAATTGATACATAACTACTACATAACTACTACGATTATAATAGTATCTCCGAATAACTTCTTAATTTTACTTCAATTCCTGAGTTCGTTTTAAA
>JAIOQW010000245.1 GCA_021108405.1 Methanosarcinales archaeon | reverse complement strand
ACATATTGGTGATGGTACCTCTTGCATTAATTGCTACATCAATGTGGTTGAGCTTATTCATAATTCCTTTCAAATACAGTGTTTTCGGCCCTTACAAACGTAGACCATTTCCAAATGAAATACCTTTATTTAAAAAATCAACTAGTGGGAGAATATCGTTATTGAATGCGTTTGGTCCCTTAATCAAATTTATTATATTTCCGTCTGGTGTAGGTATATCTATACTTGGTACCGCAAAAGTATTCCTTCCAACTCAATGTATTGTTGATATAAATCCATATTCTTTAGCTAGTTATAAATTGAAGCACAATAGCCCTGAATTGCGCAATCCGATTATTTTCTACAATAAAGAATTATATGAATCTCTTCAGAATTTTATTGGTTCCAATAAAAATTCTACTTGATAGTAAATTATCAAGAACAAAATCCTCCCTCTAGTCGGATTTTCTTGAGTATATTATCTTACAGATTATATACTATGAAAAAGAAATATAACAATGTGTATCAATTATATATGGGAAATATAAAATAATGTTAATTGAACCTATTGAACTTGAAAGCGGTACTGCAATCGGGTTTAAACTGGATATGGAACATGCTCCACTTCTGGTCATCAGGGCACCCAAAGGGTTTGTTATGTGCGGGTATCTGGATATTACTACAGCCGAGCGGCTCGGTGATGTGGCTGTCAAAGTTACCGGTGTCAGAAATTTTGAAGATGTACTGGCAGCCAGTGTGGTAGAAGTAACAACAGCGGCTGAGGATATAGGGATTAGAGCCGGGATTAGTGCTAAAGAGGCACTTGAACTCATGTTCAAATCATGAGCAACCATTTCCAGAGAGGATAATATGTTATTGTTATCCCATCCCGTCTGACAATTTCCTCATTAATTTCGCTCAGGATCATCGCACTGGTTATCCCGAATTCTTTACATGCATGGCAGAGCGAGCGCTCTTCCAGCAAACGGGTTTTTTCATTTCGCACATCCCATGATACCTGCAAGAGAGTATGTATTTGATGTCCTCTTTTTACTACAAAATCCACTTCAAAGCCGCCTTTGCTCTTCCAGTAATATACATCATCACCAGACCGTTTAAGTTCGAGAAAAACCATATTCTCTGCAAGTTTGCCCATATCCGGGGCGAATCTAAACGAAACTGCATTTCTAAGTCCTGTATCTATTGTATATGTTTTTTTGTTTTGTTTAAACTGGGTTTTGAGTTTATGGGAATATAAAGACAAGTCCATTATCAACAATGATTCATTAAGATAGTCAATATATTTTTGGGCAGTCTCAACTGCTATATGTGCAGCTTTAGCAATACTATTGAATGAGTATTCACCAGCACAGTTAGTAACCATCAACTGGCAAATTTTTCCTGCGATCTCATAGGAGACACCGAATCGTGAAGAGATATCCCTGGCAATGATATCGTTATACAATGATGTCAATATTTTTTTTCTGTTGAACTCATCCATCCCGATAGTCTCAGGAAAACCCCCTTCTTCAATGTAGGCTTTCTGGTAATACAGAAGCTTTTCCCTGTTATAGATCAGATAATCAGTATCAAAGTTATTCCATTCTCTCTTTTTAAGATATTCGAAAAATGAGAACGGCATTACTTCAAAAGTAATATGTCTGCCTGATAATACACGACCTATGTCCCGGGATAACAAACTTGCTGATGAACCTGATATAAATATCCGATCAAACCGATTTGTGTCGTAAAGAGTCCTGACCCATCTTTCCCAGCCATCTTTTTGCTGGATCTCATCAAGGAATAAACAGGATAAATTAAGATTGATCTTACAGAGCCCTGTTAATATTTCATCAAATGATGCTGCATTGATAATCGGATCGTCAAAGTTTAATAATACAATGTCATCCGGAGGTGTATTACTATCGATCAGATGAGCTGCTATTTGATAGAGTATTGTGGTCTTACCTGAGCGTCTGACTCCTATTATATCTTTTATATGGGGAGTATCAAGGGTTTGTATAATTGAATCAGTTACCTTGCGCTTTATTCCAGTAAGGTTTTGTGGCATTGTTTTTTCTGCCCACCATGGATTCCACAAACGTATTGACTGCTCAAGCATAAATGTTAATTTGTAGTAGATAGTAATTATATGCTTCTAGTGCTGTAGAGGATATTTATGAATTATTGTCTATGATTGTCGAGGATTTTAGTATCTAAAGTATATATTTTCATGCCCCAATCCGGACTGGGTTTATTTTTTAGAATAGATTGGTTCCTGTAGAACAAAATCCTCCCTCCGGTCGGATTTTCTTGAGTATATCAAGTTATACTTGATATACTAAAATAAAACATTCGGAAAGATTTCATAATGAAAATAAATATAATAGAGTTATACGTAATACATCCCGTCATTGCAGAAAATATTCTGTAGTGGAAAAAAATAGTGACCTGTAAACTTGTCATCAATCCGTATGGTTAGGTATTGTAGATGAGTTTACAGGATTCATTATTCAATTTTTTATTTCATATAGAGCCTAATATATTTCTTTTTTCTATTACAGAGATAAAACTTAATCTTTTTATCATCTGATTTGCTCTTAATATACTCTAGACTTTATACTGTGCACCTTTGGGCTGGGGAGTTTTTCTAGATCTTAACGTCTCCAACCATTCCTTTTGCTTTTTCCTTTCGGCTTCTGAAACTTTGGGCTTGGCCATTTCAAATCACCTCTTTTGTTTTAAGGCTTACACCCATCTAATGAAATGCCAGGTTTTATGGATTTTCCTAGAATTTACATATGACCCCAGCATCTCTTATGATGGGATTATAAATAATTGATTTCGTTTACCGGTCTTTATTTTTAAGTCCGAGAAATCAATTATTGCGTAGTTATGACCTAATTATACATAAATATATATGATAAATCAAAACTTCCGATAAAACCATTTGAGTTCGTCAAAATTAATAGACATTATGTAAGAGAATGTTAAATTTAACGTAAGCGTAAAAAAAATTGAAATTACTTATGTTCATTTTAATAGTTGCTTAACTACCTGTCTGTTATTTGGGTTGTATTTCAGTAAGTGGTTTTTATACGTACATCTCAAATATTTTCATTGCTTAACTAGCTGTACGTTATTAGGGGTGCACTCCAGTATGGAATTTGTTCATTTTTGTGAGATGTTGTTCTGAGTAAAATTATGAAGATTTAAAATTGTCAAGTCAAAAAACCTAAGTTTTATAAAGATAGAAGTTATGGTTATCTTTGCCAAAGAAGAATTTTAGCTAAAGATTTTACGACCAAAAAGATGGTGGCATTCTATTTGGCAGAGAAGGTGAGTGAGCTATGAGCCGCATAATTGTTAAAGAAATGACCGCCAGAACCACACTGCGCGTAGTGTGCGCCGCAACCGTGCTGATGATGGGGTTGGCGGCGGGCGTGTGGATTGGGGCTGCAGATGAAGTAAATGTGACGCTTGCAGGACACTTCGGCGGCGAAGTTGATGCTGTTGCAGTGTCAGGTAACTATGCCTATATCGAACAGAGATATGATTTTGTTGTACTTGATATAAGCGACCCTGCTGCACCATCGGAATTGGGTAGATTAAGTATTGACGGTTTCATATGCGATATCGTTGTGGCAGGAAATTATGCGTACATAGCTGATGGGGATAAAGGTCTTGTGGTTGTGGACATAAGCAGTCCGACTGCCCCAGCTTTAGTTGGAAACTATGATACCGCAGGGATTGCATATGATGTTAACATAGCAGGAGACTATGCATACGTAGCTGATTGGGAAAATGGACTTGTGGTTGTGGATATAAGCAATCCGACAGCACCAGCTTTCGCTGGAAATTATAATACTGCTGGGGGAGCACACGATATTGCTGTGGTAGGAGATTATGCCTATATAGCTGATGGTTATAATGGTCTTGTGATTGTAGATATAAGCAATCCGACTGCACCAGCTTTCGCAGGAAGGTACAATACTGCAGGAGGAGCAGAAGATATTGCTATAGCAGGAGACTATGCTTATATAGCTGATTGTTGGAAGGGGCTTGTGGTTATGAATTTGAGCAATCCGACTGCACCAGCTCTTGCTGGAAGTTATGATACTACAGGAGGAGCAAACGATATTGCCGTGGCAGGGAATTATGTGTACGTAGCTGATGATTGTAACGGCCTTGTCATCTTGCGTATTGAAGAAGATTGGAAAAATGAATGGATGGGCAAAGATTCAGATGGTGGGACCGCAGTCACTACAAACGAACTTCAAGATACTATTCATCACTGGTTAGGGGATATACCAGTAAGAGGATACATTATGTCTTCTACAGATCTCCAGGATATTATAGCAATATGGATTTCAGGATAAGATGGTACATAAGATCTAACAAATTACTTAATTGCCTTTCATTTTGATTATTATTTAGGAGTTATATATCTTTCAACAAGGTTATATGACTTACATACTATAATTAATAATCAAAGATAATAACTTAACAACAATGTCAGTTAAAAGTAAATTATCAAAATCTAAAATAGGATCAAAGTCAATATTAAAATGTCTACCCGGATCAGGATTAAATACATTAATACAACAATTCCAAGAAATTTATAAACAGAATCCTTTCAGCACATGCTTAATTGTTCCCACCTCAAGGCTTAGAAAAGAAATCCTTCATCAATTCGACAACAATAACATTCCTGTTATTGCAAACAACATAATTACCTTAAATGATTTTGCACAGAAAATATTCTGTGATCATAATAAAAATAGCATCTTAATATCTTCAGAAGAATCAGAGCTTATCATCTCTCAAATTCTTCACCAAAACTCATCAAGTTTACCATTATTTTTCAACAGAGACGTGCCATCATCTCGAATGATCAGGGAAGTGAAAAAGTTCATTTCCACCCTAATAAATCGCAAAGTCAACTATCCCGAATGTTTGAAAGACCTGAAGAGTTCTAAGAGTGACCAGTTGGAATTGGTATTAAATGAATATAAAAAATACCTGAAGGAAAATAACCTGGTTGATGAAGACCTGTTATTACATTGGGTTATTGAACAATTGACCGGATCAAATATCAATTCTTTTAATAATGTCTTTATATATGGATTCTATGAACCACTGCCTTTGGAAAAAGACCTGATAAAATCCATAGCTGATAATTCAAATAATTTCTATTATGCAATACCTTTTGGTAACAATAAAGCTATTTTCATCGATGACGGACAATGGCTGGGAATTAAAGACATTCAAGAAAATATTCCAGAAGATCAAGCATACCAGATCTCAAATATTTTTTCAGAAACACCAAAATACGATCTATCCAAGTGGTTGTTTATTTCAAGTAAAAGAGATAGACTTTTAGAAATCAGGACCATTGCCACGCAGATTAGAAAACTCATTTCCAGAGGAGCAGATCCACGAAAAATTGCGGTTGCATTCCCTGATTTGAATAAAGGCGCAGCTTTTGTGAATGAAGTGTTTCCCGATCATGGAATTCCATTTGATGTAGCTATTCACGATGATCTGGCACAATCACCCATTATCCAGACAATATTTGATATACTAAAGGTTCCTGCACTTAATTATAAGAGAACACACCTTGTAGGACTTTTGAAATCTCCTTATATTCGATTTCAATACAAGCACGAAGACGAGATAAAAAGGCTATGGCCTAATGAAGTAGATTTCGAATCCCTGGCTGCTAATATTATCGAAGGTTCAAAAAATTGGCTGCCAGGTTTTGAAGCCTTAATTGGTGAGCTGAAATCAGAAATTGAGTCCCCGGATACTCCGGAGCCTAAACGAAGTAGTCTCGGCAACAGGGTTAAAAGGATCGAAAAATTAATAAAAGGGATAACTGAGTTATTTAATGATATCAAGACCCTTGAAGGGAAAAAGACTTTAGGGGATCATATAAACACACTTCGCTATTTATTAAGTAAATGGGATTTCCAAAAACTAACCGACTATCATGAAGAAGAAATATACGAGAGAGATTCAAAAGCATTATCATCTTTTTTTAATCTTCTGGATTCCATAGAATTGAGTTTTCTGGTCATCCCTACAAAAAAGATAGATCTTAATGAATTCCTGACTACGTTATCGTTACTTACCCAGGAGAAAAAATACAGAAAAGAAAGAGAAAATCGAAATAAGGTACAGATCACCGGATTAAGGGAAATTGTCCATCTCAAGTTCGATTATCTTTTTATCGCAGATATGGTAGATGGAGAAATACCCCGTGTAAGCTTAAGTCAACCATTCGCTTCGGACCTGGAAGTTGAACGGATGGGTCTGCTTACAAAGAAGGATCTATTAAGACAGGAAAGATATTATTTTATGGCTGCATTACTTGTGGCATGTAAGAGGATATATTTAATTTATCCAAAATCCGAAAGAGATAAACCACTGGTATTTTCCAGTTTCATTGATTCAATAAAAAAGTGTTTTGAATATAATACCTGGGGTGAGATAGAAAACATTACATCTATTCTCCTAACGCAATTTAATGAAGGAAAAAAATTAGCACAGGGTGAATTAGATTACGCTATCATCACCAATACTTCGCCTCTGAAAGTTTCTAATATTCTGGAAAAGATCAACATTGAGAATTTTTATCGTAAAAAGGACTATAATTCAAAATATGATGGTGTGCTTGAAAATGACAATGATATTGTTAGGGAAATGGCTCTCAAATTTAATGATTCAAAATTTTATTCCCCGACAATGTTTGAAATGTTCGGACTTTGCCCCTTTAGATACTATCTTAAAAATATACTTTATCTCGATGTAATGCCCCGGATAAATACGCAGATCACACCCCAGGAAAGAGGAAGTCTTTTTCATCGAATTGTCTTTAGATTTTATAACGAAAGAAAAGAAAAAGGGGTTACAAAAGTCACAGAATCAGATCAAAAAGAAGCTCTTCAACAAATTAAAACGATAGCTCATGAAGAATTTAGCAAATTTTATTACGATGATCCTGTCTGGACCGCATTCAAACAGAAATACCTTGGTGATGATATTTCAAGACAGGGACTTCTTGAAGCATTTATTAAAAAGGAAATTGAAGATATACCACCAGATTTTTCACCAGCTTATTTTGAATTATCCATAGGTAATCCGATCAAAGCAGGTTATGTTGATAAATATTCCACCAAAGATCCTGTTATTCTTGATCTGGGGGATGGTGACCCTGGCACCGTTTCGATCAGGGGAAAAATTGATAGATTGGACATAACCGGGAATAATAAGTTTATGGTAATTGACTACAAAACCGGTAAAAAAGACCATTCTTTCAAAGATGTCAAATCAGGATTAGCTTTCCAATTACCACTTTATATTTTATCTGTTGAGAACCTGAATACTGAGATTGATGGGATTGCAGGGGCCTACTATTTTGTAAAAAACCCATTTGAAATAAACAAATGGATGCAAATAGGAGATAAAACTTACAAGGATATGTTCGGTTCACTGGGAAGAGTGAATGGAATAAGGGATGATTTCGGGGTTATGCTTTTAGGGAGTCTGCACTACATTAAGAAATATATTATATTAATGAGGAGGGGAATGTTCCATCCATCAGTACATTTCGGAAAATGTCCAAATTATTGTGAATATAAAACAATTTGCAGATTTAATGATCTAAGATTGTTTGAATTTGAAGGGAGTGAACTGAATGAGTCTGACTGATAGACAAAAACAAGCACTTGACCATTCCAGAAGCCTTTGTGTAACTGCTGGAGCAGGTACTGGAAAAACCAGGGTACTTGTGGAAAAGTATGTGGACCTTATTGAAAATATTAAAGATCTGAAAATCTCCAATATACTGGCTTTAACTTTTACTGATAAGGCAGCTTCCGAAATGAAACAAAGGGTTCGAGATACCATATCCGAAAAATCCGGTGAACAATGGGAACAGGTCGAAGAAGATTTTATTTGGGCTAATATTTCTACCATCCATTCTTTTTGTTTTAGAGTTCTAAGGGATTTCCCGATTGAATCCAGGATCGATCCCAATTTCACTGTACTTGATGAAATCGAATCAAATAGACTTTTAGAGGATGCAATGGATAAACTTCTTCAGTCTCCTGATAATCCATCTATTGAAGATGCTTTGACAGTTCTCCTTACTGATACCAATGGCTGGTATGTAAAGAGCTGTCTTAATGAACTTTATAAAAAAAGAGTTATTGCCGAGGAGATTTTTGGAAATTTTGAAGATGAAAAAATCCTCCTGAACTGGAAGGAATTTGCCAGGGATATACACAATGAACTGATCCGTAGTTTTTCAGAAGACGAAGAGACCATTATAGCAATCAAGAACCTCAAACATTTGTGTAAAGAATACACAGGAAGTTCTGATAGTGGTATGAAGTATCTTAGAAATGCAGAGCACTACCTGGAAGACATGGATTCCTCAGCATCTCTGAAAAGCATAATATCCGCACTTCAAGGTTTATCCGGGATCAAGAATGCAAGTATTAAAATGGGCAGTTCCAGGAACTGGGATGCCAATGATCTATCCTTACTTAGAGAATCATTTTCAACATTAAGATCATTTTTAAAAGAAGCAGAACCCATACTTGAAATTACAGTAGATGAAGATAAGTTCCAGGCATATTCTATACATTTCATTAAAGAGCTATCTATTGTGTTCAAAGAATACCTTAAGTTAGTTGATGAATTGAAATGGCAAAAAGGTTGCATAGATTTCACAGATATGATCTATGCAACTCACAGACTGTTTAGAGATAATTGTGATGTAGTTTTAAAGTATTTCACTAACAGGTATCGATATATTTTAATTGACGAATTCCAGGACACAGATCCGGTTCAATTCCGGATATTTTTAAAGATCCTTGGTGATCTTTCAAAACAATCCCCCAGGCTATTTGTTGTAGGTGATCCGAAACAATCCATCTACCTGTTCAGAGATGCTGATGTAACATTATTCAAGCAAACCCAAAAACTTATTAAACAAAGTCCAGGCGGAAGAATAATTCCCCTTGATATTAATTTTAGATCCACACCCCAGATCATTGGTCTGGTAAATTATCTATTTTCCGGACTGTTAGCTGATAATAATAAACCATGGGAATTCGGATATGATCCGCTGGAGGTATCTGAGTCCAGAAAAAAGCATATCGGATCAGTTGAATTGCTTCTTTGTCCGTATAATGCGGATAAGCATGAAGAAAATAAAAAAGAAGCAGAGATGGTTGCCAGAAAAATTCAAAATATGATCATTAATGAAAAAAAGAAGATCTACTGGGATGAAGATGAAAAACAATTAGATGTGCCTGTAGAAGCGAAGTACGGTGATGTGGCCATTCTCCTGCAGCGCCGTAAAAATTTGCATTATTATGAATGGGCCCTCCGTAAATATGGCATCCCTTACCATGTTCATGCCGGACTGGGATACTTTGAAAGACAGGAAGTCATTGATTTATTCAACATAATAAAGTTTCTTGAAAATGAACTGGATGATGTTGCTCTTTATGGAATTCTCAGATCACCGTATTTCGGGATCTCAGATACTCTTCTTTACAGAAGCGCAAAATCCGGCAGTGGTTCCCTGTGGTGGAGAATAAAACAGTATACTAAGGATTCAACAGACTTATCTCTTACAATTGCAATTGAATTACTTGAAAACTGGCTGGAACATGCACACCGACAACCTATTACTGATCTATTAAGAAGAATTATAAGAGATTCGGGGATCTATGCAGTATATGGCAGTATGCCAGAGGGGAGATCCATTATTGCTAATATGGAAAAGTTCATGGAAATAGCAAGATCATCACAAAAAAGAGGATTCATGTCCCTGACAGAGTTTGTGTCTGAGATGATGATCCTCATAGATGAAACCCAAAGGGAAGGTGAAGCCCAGGTTGGACTTGAGAAAGATGACAATGTTAAGATAATGACAGTACATGCATCAAAAGGCCTTGAATTTCCCATCGTTGTAGTTCCCGATATGATGGCAAAAGCCGGACCGAATAATTCCCAAATACTAATTGATGAACAATATGGTATTGGTATCAAAGCCCCTGACCCTGATGATAACTATAAATTAAAGGACACGTTCATAAAAAAATTGATCAATCACGACCTTAAAGATAAGACACTTTCAGAGAAGAAGCGGTTATTCTATGTAGCTGCTACCAGGGCGAAAGACCATCTGGTCTTATGTTCTGTTAAGCCAACAAAATTGGATAAATCATTTGAAGACGGTAAGAACTGGATAGAGTGGGCAATTTCAGGACTTGAGTTGGATGAAAATGATATCACCAAAGGGATAAAAAATATTGAATATCCACCAGGATCTTCCACCATTATTCCTGTAAAGATCACTGATGATCCAACGAGTATAACAGCCAGGATAAAAGATGAAGAACCAACTTTAATCGAGATTCCAAAAGGCATTGATAAAGAAGTTGATCTTCCGGATGAACTTACTCCGGTTGAAGTACCTGAACAGGAGCATGTATTCACAGCCAGTGAAATCGGGACTTATTTAAGTTGTCCTATGAATTATTATCAGGTTTACAGGGTAGGCAGACCAAAAAGAGATGTTACGGTTTCTGCAATCGGTGAAAGTGCCCGGACAAAGGGATTGATCATTCATGAAATATTCCAGGAAAAGGATCCAGAATTTGTAGTTAAAAAATATGGGATCGATGATCCCGAAAAAGCACAATCATATGAAGATCAATACCAGACATTTCTTTTTTCTGATATGATGAAAGATGTAATTGAGGAATATAAGGAGATGCCATTTCGGGCCAGAATCAATGGAATGCTTTTTTCCGGCAACATAGACCGCCTTGTGAAAAAAAAGGACGGGTCCTGGATTGTTATAGATTATAAGACCGGCGGGATACAACCTGAAGAGATTGAAGATAAAATCAAGGAATACTCTATCCAATTGTTAATTTATGAGATCGCTGCCAGCCAGATAGTTGGCACAGCAGTCAAATCTTATGTTTATTTTACTCAGATAAATAAATTCCAGGAAAGATCGGGGGATGATTCGGAAATCCTGGAAACTGTAAATAGTGTTGTTATAAAGATCAACAATAAAATGTTTAAGTACCCGGATTGTGAGACATGTACCAGGCAATATGTGGATCATAAATTAATTGGGGATTGCCCTGGTTTGTAGATATTGAAAATTCCTGCCTAAAATTAAAATAAATCAGTATTATAAAGAATTCGCTTTCACAAATAAATATTTTAACTCGTTTAGCATATGATTAATAGTTAATGTTTCATATCTCTCTTTACATTTTCTATAGAAGAGTATTGATCTCTTCATCAGTAAAACCCAACTGCTTCAATACCAGTTTTATATACTTAGGCGAAAGTTCTCGCTTACCCATCACGACAGGAGCTCTGTATATTTTGCCCTTATTATCTCGTTCAAATATTGCATGACTGCTCCCTCTCTGTCTGACAAATATAGCACCACCACGAGTAAGAAGCTTGGTAAATTTCTTACTCGACATCGCTGTGATTTTTTCAGGCAATCGCTTCTACCTCAAAAGTCATGTTCTCAGAGTAAACCCAGTCACCCGAAGGTCGCACATACTCGACATCCTCTAAAAAGAATTCTCGGAGAATTTCCAAAGGGACCGATTGTATTTCACTCACTAGGTTATTCTCTTTCATATAAGAAATATATTCTACACACGCCTCCTGAAGCATCCTTCTGGCTTCTTCAATGTTTTCTCCCTGACTGGATACATTAAGTTCCAGGCACAAGGTCACGTAATAATCACCTGTTTTTTTAATTATTCCTGTTAGTTGCATATTTTTCATGACTTGAACTATTGTTGCCATATTAAATAAACTTTGAGCATCTTTGCTGTGTTGAATAAATCCATTTATATGAGTTATTGCTTTTAGGATTCAAGCATGCGAAAGACGAGGTCATTGTTTCATTAAAATATCATCAATACCAAACCAGCCCCCACTAAAAAAATCAATCCCGCAACCAAATCCCTGCCAGCAAGATCAGTACTATAATAATAATACCGTCTTGTCTGGTAATAACACCTGGATTCCAGTGTATCCGAGAGTTCATCTGCCTTATTAAAAGACCTGAGCAATAAAGGGACTAAAAAGGCAGTAGAACCTCGAATTCCACCGGATGTAAAACCCCTGGCAGTTTGAGCTCTTATAATAATCTCTTTTTCCCTGAACAACTGTGGTATAAGCGTTACAGCCACCCCTACCATAAAAGCAATATTACTGCCGAAAGTACCCAGAGGTCTTAAGAAATATGCACAGGCAGTATTTAATTCAGATGGTGATGTGGTATGCAATAATATAGAAGTGTACAGTACCAACAAAATAAACCTGGTAACCAGTAAAACCCCTGTATACAACCCTCCAATAGTCGCAAATGGCAGCCAACTGACCAACAGCTCTCCAGGAGTCAATAGCAGATGGAATAAAAAAATAACTAAGAAGAACAGTAGAATTGGTCTGAGTCCCCCAATGAAACTGATGAACGGTATTGCACTGACCCATGCCAGTACAAATACAAAAACCAGCATAAATCCCAGCCCCCAAAGCTGTGCCGAGTATATAAGCAAGCTTATACAGGCCGTTAAAAGTAATTTTGTTCTCGGGTCAAGCGTATAAAGAACCGAATGACCGCTTCTGTATATCCCGATCATTACTGGCCTCTCTTAAGTGCTATTTGAATATTCGAAATGGCTTCATCCAGGCTCAGAACATCAGTATTGATATCCATACCCAGCTCTTTTAATCCATACATGACCTGATCAATAACAGGAAGAAGATCTTCTTTATTTTCTCTGAAGGCCCATTGTTTGTACTTAGCTGTTGGCCCTGAAAATAATACTTTTCCATGCCCTAATACACTCATTTGATCTGATATTGCACTCACTTCATGTATCTGGTGGGAAATATAGATAACAGTGACCTTTTCAGATAAGTTTCGAATAACCTCAAGTATCTTTTTTTTACTTTTAGAGTCCATATTAACAGTTGGCTCATCAAGTATCAGGTATTTGGTTCTCATGGCAAGTACAGAGGCTAAAGCAGCAAGACGTGCAGTTCCCCTGCTGAGATGAAATGGTGATTTATCAAGCACGGCATGATCAAGACCGATCATATCCAGCGTGGAATCGATCCTATTATTGATCTCGTGTTCAGACAGTCCTACATTCTTAAGTCCGAATGCAATATCAGCAAAGACTGTCTTTTCAAAAAAGAAATCCTCTGGCTGCTGTAGAAGTATCCCCACATTTTTTCCGGGATGCGGTAAGTTTTTATCAATAGTGATACTTCCTGTTACAGGTGTTCCGAGACCTGCAATAAGGGATGCAAGTGTGGACTTACCTGACCCGACTCCACCGATGAGTCCGAATACCATACCTTCATTGATGGTAAGGTCCACATTGCTTAGTGCTGTGAATTCCCATGGAGTACCAGGGCTGTATGTATGGGTTACGTTTCTGATCCTGATAGCCATATCTTCTTCACCAGTTCTTCCGGTTTAATAACAGGTGTTAACCCAAGCTTTCGTGAGATAGCAAAGGTTACCGGTACATCCGGTTCATCATTACAGATCATGTGGTCAAAAATTTCATGAGTTGTACCCTGATATGCTACCCTGCCGTTTGATATGATAATGATCCTGTTGCAATGTACAAGTTCTTCAGGGTCATGGGTTATGTGGATCACTGCCACACCACTTCGGTTCAATTCATGGATGTATGCAAGAATTTTTTTTCGGTGTGTGCGATCTACCATTGAAACAGGTTCATCGAAAATTATACAATCTTGCTGCATTGCCATAACGGCTGCGAGATTTACCAGTTGTTTCTGTCCACAACTGAGCAACCTGAAATTACTGTATCTTAGATGATTTATCCCTAGTATGCCCAAATACCTATCAATTCGATCATCGATTTTCGTAACTGAAAGTTGCAGGTTCTCCAGGCCAAAGACCAGGTCCTCTTCAACAGTCTCTCCGATGATCTGGGTATCAGGGTTCTGGAACACCAGACCTACTGTTTTTCGTATTTCCAGCAGCTTTGCACTTTCTCCAGTAGATATCCCATTTATCTTTATTACACCGTTTTGAGGAAGTAGCAGTCCTATTATAAGCCTGGCCAGAGTGGTCTTTCCTGAACCACTTTCGCCCATGATACCTACATATTCTCCTTTATTGATCGTAAGATCAATTCCATCCAGAACCGGTCCATCCGGATAGGAGAAATAAATATCCTGTATCTTGATCATGGTATCACGACAATGGTCCTTATCTTATCTGCAATGATCAGTGCTGCTGCTATTTTGATAATGTCAAATAATATAAAAGGTAATATTCCCATCACTACGGCTTCTAACAGTGATATGTGTAATAAGATGGATAACTGTACTATCCCTGATAGATAGATCATAAAAAGACCGCTCACTACAGCCAAAACAGATGCCGTAAGGCTTTCTTTAGCTCTATGTGACATTAATCCGGTAACGAAAGCACCTATAATAAACCCTATCAAGTAGCCTCCGGTCGGACCCAATAGCACTCCTATACCTGATAAACCGCCTGCGAACACCGGGAGACCTATTAAACCCAGCATTACATATACTATCATACTGGTCGCGCCCCAGCGGCTGCCAAGTACCAGTCCTGTGAGTATTACAAAGAATATTTGAAGAGTAATAGGGACCGGACCCGGGCCAGGAATCCTGATGAAAGCACCAATGGCTGTTAGAGCTGCAAAAAGGGAAGCATATATCAAAGGTTTCACCTGAACGTTTTCGGTCATGATGGTATACTTATTGTTATCCTATATTGGATTATTGGTT
>JAIOQW010000166.1 GCA_021108405.1 Methanosarcinales archaeon | reverse complement strand
TCAACCTGCCGCTGCACCCCCGGCTCCGGCATCCGCATCACCGCATCCGCCACCCGGTCCGCCTCCAGCTCATACACATCCCCGGGCTGCCCAATCCTCAGCTTCGCCTGCAAAGCCCCGGACTTCATCAACCTTGAGACAACCTGATTCCCCGCAGTTCTCTGCAAGTACAGTATGCGGTTCACGGAAGTATCCATAGACTGCAAACGCTCAGTCCTTCGCACCCGGGAATTCGAATCCGATTGCTTTACCTCGGGCACTTTAGCAATTTGACCAACTCTTTCTCCCATCTTTTATCATCTGTCTCTTTTTAATTATTAAGTGATCGTTAAATTATTTATAGGTAAACTCAAATTAACCGCGGATACACTCACTTCCTAGGGAGTTGAGTGCCTGCTACACCTGAAGAGCGTGCAGGTAACGCGGATACGCTACCTGAATCTCTGTATTCATTTGCGTTTATCTGTGGTTTTTAAATTTTTCACCAACATGAATTGACTTTCATTCTTCAGACTATTCAACAATAGTAATATTCCTGGATATCGCCCAGGCATACCGCAGTTGTACAAGGTTAGTATTCATGCCGGTAAATACAGTTTCAACATAAATCACAAACATCGGTACATCAGATTCATCTGCTATTGTCTCCTCGCAATATGTATAGACATCTCCTTTACGAACAACAGTTTCATCTAATACCTCCCCATTATATAGGAGTGAAATCCATGCTTCTCCACCATCTACATCTATTTCCACTACCTGTAATGTAAGACCTTCACCAATATCCCATGTTTCTCCAACTTCTAGCTTCCTCTGATCATCCACATCCTGCTCAAGGATCAGATCCGCCAGCTTCTTAGGGTTACCATTTACAGCAACACGACTTCCGACCCTGGCATAGTACCGACCGCCTTTAATCCCTTCTGCTGACTCCTGGCAATTCTTTTCGCCATCTTCACATAATCCATTCACTACGATTAGATCGGTTTCTCTCGATACATTATATTCAATATAATCAATATCTGTCCCTACATTTATCTCTCCCAGATCACTATCTGGTCCGAATGCCCACCACTGCACCCGGGTGGATGGAATGGAAACGGTGTCATCAACCTCTAATCTTTTTACTCCTACCCGGAACTTGCCTTTTTTAGGATCCACAACAGCCACAAGGTGTGCTTTAGGAATTTCAAAACTTTGGAATTGTTCAATTGCTCCAATAAAGATATACTTCTTCTCATCTTGCACCAACCCGAGAATGACACTAATAGGTCCCACACCAAGACGAGGATCAATCCATCCTGAGATGGCTTCCCTAGATTCCCTATCAAAAGACTCAGGAGAAAAAATTACAAGACCTGTTGAACTGTTGTTTGCTCCAACTGTTGTCAGATTAATACTTTTTTTGGTAGTCTCCGGTGTAATAGTGACACTACCATCAGAAGAATGAAGGATTTTATTAATTACATCATCATCAAGATGTCTTCTCTCCACTGCATCTAAAGCTATCTTAACATCAACCTCATCATTATCTGGATAAGAAGTTATACCTATAGTACCGTCTCTGGAAGCAATATCCACATTACTTACAGATTTATTTCCAACATTACCTACATCATTAATACTTTTAAGTGCTCTATGTGGATTATCAAAATCTGACAGATGGCATCTTATCAATTCATAAAGCTGGTTATTACTGCAAACAAATCTCCTGTTCTCACCGGTTACTCCCTGGTCAATAGTAAGATCACTTTTTACTGCAGCAAGAAATACCAATTTTTTATCAGTCTCATCACATTCCAAACATAATTTCTGACTTTCTTCAATCCATTTTTTAATTATTGTCACAGCATCATCTTCGTTAATGTCACCAGAAAAATCAGGATACACCGTTGGAACCGATTCAACAGGAAGAATATTTGATGCTGTAACCTCAAAATCTTCTTTTATTCTATTCGCACAGCAGGTTTCATCACAGCTTGAAGGATTTGATGCTGCTGCGACCATTTCACTTAAGCAGGGTTCATATCTAAGATATAAATAAGGTAACGTTGTCAAATCTGCTGATGAAATATTTCCTCCTGTACTATTAATTATTTTTTTTACAGTGCCTTTCGGTACTACAATTTCATGTCCACAGCAATCCAATGCTGTACCACCGTTAATAAATGTTATTTCAACAGTACCACTGTTTGATGTAATTGTGATATCATCATAATCAAATACACATATCAGTCCGTACCCATGGATCAATCTGTTGAGAAGGTGGCGTTTTTCATTAAAATAACTTTGTTCACTCTCAAAATCCCTGACTGTCATCAGTTTGCCGTAAAAATAATTATTTCTCTGGAACTGATGTAATTTACAATTCTTAGTATCCTCTTCTGAGTTTGACATATTCATTACCTCCATATAATTCTAACTAAGTTCAGTATCAATATCTATACGTGAATGTCTTCCCACCTGTGCAGCATGCTCGAAATCATCAAGAACAGTGTCTCTACCTATTACAGATGATATTCCAAGTATGAATTCAGGCTTTGTCAGAGTAGTATTAATGCCGAGATAGGTATGCATATCCAGGTAGAACCATGGTTCCATGACAGTAAGACCATAACATGTATGAGCAGGCTTCTGGTCCTCAATAACCCGCTTGATCATATCAAGACTGTTCTTTTTAAAGTTTAATCGATCTAAAAATATACAAAAACCAAACCATTCGTTACCATAAAGAACATCAACCAGTGGAACTTCTATTCCACCGGAACTCTTTATCATCGCCTCACGGGGTGGAAAAAAGATTGCTTTATAGCTTTTAAGTAAATCCGGCCTATGTCTGGGATTTACTTGAGACTTATGATCTTTATAAAAATTCTCTACGATCAATGGTTTATGATCAGTTAGCAGTTCAATAGTATCTTCCACCCCTTCCCTTGTCCCCCTTTTCTTATACAGTAAAACCGCATGTTGAATGATCGATCTCTTTTTTTCTTCAGACCAGTTCTCATCCATAGAAAGAGCAACCCATGACCCAAGCCATGATAGAAATTCCACAGGTGCACCATTTGCATCAAAGAAACGCTCAATATGTTCAACAGTAACGTCAATTTCATAGAATATACTCTCGAAAATAGATAGAAAATGTTCAAGAAATGACCTGCTAATAGGATCTTCCTGATACATAGCCGGTAAGTGATCAAGATATGATATCCTCGGGAAATAAACCATAAAAGAGCTAACTTCCGGTGAAATTATTTCACTGCCAGTAAGAATTATCTTAAACCACAGGTACTGTCCTGCAATATCTTCTAAAAAAAGAGCATCTCTTCTTTCTTCTCCCTGGAACGATGAAGTATCTGAAATAGCAACTAACCATTCATTATCTGATTTATCCGTTATTTCACTATCTGGTAACAGTTTATCTGAAATAAAATACAGCAGTTCAATTTGAGTACCTGGTTTGAATACTCCTTCCAACAAAGATCTATGCCATTTAGTCTTAATTACCTGACTGTCAATGGGTTTTGATATAAAGGTTCCTCTAAAAACTCCATCATCATTTGAATTATATACTTTCGTGTATGGCAGCAGTGTTAGTTGATCTCCCTTATCATTGATCACATAAAGATTGCCTTCTATGTCATTGATCAACCTGTTAACTGCACCCCTGTATGACCATAAAGGAATGAGTTTGCCGTCCACCGGATCTAATTTATAAATAGTTTTCTTTTTTAATAGCTCAAGACCGGATTCACCTATGAATATCTGCTTATTAATATCTACTGCAAGCCCCTTAGGTACTATACCACCAATAGGGATATGTATTAATTCTTTGTCATGTCTGAATATATATACCGATTCTTTATCAAGGACATAAATATTCCCGTCATTATCAAGAGCAATATCAGTTGGCTGTGATAATTGATCTCTACCTATCACACCTGAAATACTGCTGCTTCGATCAATGCAAAGTATCCTGTTATTTGTCATCTCAACAGCATAGATATTCCCATCATCATCAACAGCAAGGTCGGAAATATCACCCAAAGGTTCACTTTTGGGACCTTTGGAAAGAATCCAGCGTATCTGAAGGTTGCTTCGTGCAATAGCGACTATACGTGCATTGCCGTTATCTGCAATATATATAGTATCTTTATCTATTGCGATGCTTGAAGGGGAATTCAATCCGGTTGAAAGAATACCGGAATTGCACCCGATCGTATTTACAGTACCAGTATCTTTCTCATAAGTAAAAACCAAATTCCTGTTTTGATCAATAAAATAAATAATGCTGCATTCGTTAACAGCAATATCACTTATATTAAAATTGCCATTATCAAGCACAACTTTCCCTGATTTATAGATATAACTGCTGCCCAGTTTCAGACTGTCATCCTCGATCACTATATTGTCTGCAACAAGTTCGAAGTTCTTCCAGAGGTGATGTGTATGTATCTTTTTAAAATTAATTTTTTGCATTGACCTCCCCTCCTTGTATGCACTCATCCAGTTCCCTGATAATATTAATAGTATGACTGCCAGAATAGACAGTGGCTGTTTTTAAAGGGAGTACCAGATTTCCTTGTGTATCAGTGATCGAGCCCTTATCTCCTGATTGCAGGAGCCGTATTACACAATCCACACCATCGATCTCTTCTATTAAACTGTAGATCTCTGAACGAAATACATCCCTTCCTACAGGCCAGCCCTTACCATTAACCCACCCTCTTATCGGGTTAAGGAACCTGTTAAGCTTGCTAATGACATTTTGTCGTAAAACCTCATTAGAAAAACCAGGTTTTAAAACAATAGTGACGTTAATATCTACCTTTACATATACAGGCGGAACAATATAAATATCAGTACAAAGAAGCCTGTGTCTATCCAGATGACGGCAGATCCTATCCTTGAAAGACTCTGAAGGCTCAGGTGGGGTTTCGAAAATATCAAGTGGAGTAAACGGTATAACTACCATAGTAACAGCACCTTCGCTGTATTCATTATCATATGGGTTATAATTCGGTACTGCCTTTGCTATAGCCACTCTCAATCCTGGTGTGTTCCTGGTAATAAATTCAAAATCTTCTGATGTGACTGCTCTATAAGGCTTTTTTAAATCTATAATGAACCTCTCAATAGCTTTTTCAACAGTCTCTGCATCTGCTCCGCCTGTTGATGGTCTACGATTCTGTATAATACCGTTAAATCCTTCGATCTCCCACTCTAATCCCTGTTTTACATTCCCCTCTTCGCCATTACAGGTCATGTACTGAATTATATTAATAATGCAATCAGCAGGAGGGATCATACCATTCAGATCATCACCGAACCCTATTGTTCCATTTTCTTCATCAAGAATAAAATGTAAATCATCAGGTCCGGAACCATCAAGATCATCAACTTCCCTCCATTCATCTCCATTAACTGAAAGTCTTACTGTCCCTTTCCTGACAGGAAATAATCTTACGTTAACAACCTGATAAGGAAGACCGCTGCCTTTAGCCTGTTCACTACCATCCTTAATAGTCAAGCCCTGGACTGCCGGTACGGTATTAAGTCTTATAGTCTCTATCCTTGGCGGATATTCATAACAGGATTTTTCGATTGCACAGCGAATCCAGAAATACTCTGTATCATCCTTCCATACCGCAATAGTGGAAGATGTCCAGCCTTCGATCGATTCGAAGATAATCCTGCCGCTCTTGTTAAAATTATCAGTTCCATCCACAGGTGAAATGCTTACCCAGTTTGTTCCATCCAATGAACTGCTAATCTCCCATCTAAGTCTTACATTCTCCAGTTTCTCATTTTCCGGTATGTCATACCCGTGTTCTCCAGGTTTAATGAGGTCCTTTTCATATAAATTACATGCAAAGCTAAGTGTATCCGGACCCTTATCAAAGCCGAGATAAAGTGTGCAGTGTTTTTTTACATTTAATCCGAATGGAGTAAAGAAAAGGTCGCCATCTTCATTTGTACCGGTTCTATCAAAAACACCTGCTGTTGATTCATCAACAATTATCTTTTTAAGATTAACAGGTGCTACTATAATATCTTCAGCAAGCTCAAAATAATTTTTCTTATCAGATACTTCAGTAGATACTATCGTTCCTTTTGATATCGTTTCATTTGATATCGTTTTGATATTCGGATGAAAAGTAAGGTCTACTTTTGCTGGCATACGTGAATTTGGTTTGATTCCCAGCAGTTTAAGATATTTAAGTTTATGCCTGTCAGTAATAAGGTTAATACGGTAAATCTCAGATTCAATAAGCCAGGCAAACAGCTCAACAAATGTAATACCAGGATCACTTGCATTATGGTCAGTCCACTGAGGAGCATATAGTGGTATAAGTGATCTTGCGTCATCTATCAGTTGATCAAAAGACTGATCATCCAGGTCAGGTATAGGTAAAGTCAAATCTATTCCTCCTCTGGTTCCCATTGTGCAGTGATCGTGTGCTTTCCGCTGAAAGGAAGAACATATCCAGGAAGTTTAATAATGTTAGATGTATCGGTAAGTACCACTACCTTTGAGCTTTCTTCAGCCTGAAGAACTACTGTCACATTCTTTACATGATCAACATAATTAATACATTCAAATATTGAATATATATCAGATATACAGGGTACTGATCCGAATTCCCAGCCATCGCCATCCTCACCACCAGTTAAAGGGTGAAGGAATTCTATAATCTTTTTTCTGGCTTCATACTCTATAACAGGCTTTGATTCAATGGTCTTTGTTATAAGTACGGCTGAAACATCTATTTTAATATATGAAGGCGGGATTACGTTTAATGTCATCACATTCGAGCACCTATCTTTCAAATATGTCTCCACCCTGCGTTTCAACTCTGATGAAGGAACGGGTTTCGACATAGTACTTTCCGGAACAATGACAACACTCACCCTGCCTGTTTGATAATTCCCTTCTACATTAAAATTAGGCAGCACTTTAACCATTGCTACCTTCATGGATGCCTCCTTTGCAAGCCACTGGAAATCTTCAAGAGCCACTGCCCTGTGTCTGTGTTTCAGTACAGTAGGTGCTCGTATTAATAATTCATCAATCTCTTCCGTATCCGCACCCCCGTCTGAACTGACCGGATTATATACTTTATCAACAAAAGCTATAGCACTGTGGAGTTTTGAAATGTTTGAATCCTTTACATTTCCTTGCCTTCCACCTCCTGCACTGTAGGTAGCCTTGATATTGTTTAGGCCTTTAGGCGGGATCATTCCATATATTCCATTACCAAACTCGACTGTTCCCGTTGTCTTGTCGATCACAAAATGCCGGTCCGTATTAACGGATTCAAACAGATCACTCACTTTAGTCCATTTGACCCAGCCATCTTTTTCATTTGAAAGTGAATCAGGCTCTTTTACATGGATATCTACATTTATCACTGGCATATTCAGCAAATTGAATACCTGGTTTGGTTCACCACTACTTGAGCCGGTTATTTCATTGGTGATCGTCCTGGACTGATAAGCCCATGTGGAATTAGGATAAAAGCCTATCACTTTCGGTGGCAATTTTCTTGTATCATCATTGGTAAAACTTATATTATAAATTTCAAAGTGTTTTTCACATTCTTTTAATGAAGATACTTCGGGATTAATATCAGCCATTTGTACGCGAAGCGAATGAGGATATTTCATTCTTGTCAGTCGATCAGGTATTATAAAAAAATCCTCTGTTACTACTGCTCGAATCCAGTAAACATTATTTTTTGAGCCAAACAGGTTAGTACCTTTCATTTTTTTGGAAATAATAAATTGTATTATTTCACTTTTTGTAAATCCTCTTGTTTCATCCTGTACTTCCAGTTCTACCCAGCCCTCATTATCCGGATATTGCCAGTGTATTCTCGGCAGGAAATTCTCAGGATACTCAAATAATTCATCAATATTAATAAAAAGACTGATAGGGCCTTCTTTAAGCTCTTTATCAAATCCGAAATAAAGTGTGGGATATTGATCAGGAAGAGGAACGAACGGCTTGAAACTCTTATTTTTTTCCAGTTCACCCGGATAATTCCTGATAACCAGATTGTTCCTGACAAGAATATATTCTGGTTGTTCTCCTTTTTCCCCTGGCTTTATTTCATATGCTATTTTAAGATTTTTTATTTTTGGTGGACAGAATTTACCCGGTTCGACCTGATTATTACCTATCAATCTATATTCTGCTCCATAATCACCTCCGACAAGGCGAATACGTATCCAGTAATTTTCTTTTCCATTGACTTTAAGAGGTATTATTTCAGGTATATCTAAAATGGTTACAACCGCTTGTTTTTCTGTTACAGATCCATTAGTATTGTTGCAATTAATGTCTTCAGATAAGTTCTTTGAACTCTCTGTAAATGTTGCGAATTTTTCCAGGCTGCTCCAGCCTTCACCATCCCAATATTCCCATGAAAGCTGAGGTTTATTTAGCTGAGAGGTTTTTGAATCATTACTACTATTATCCTGGGAACTGGGTCTACCTGGCACAAGATTAAATTGCAGACTAACTGTATATCCTTTTTTTGAAAAAGCATCTTCAGATCCTATATAAAATGTATCATGGATATGTGGTTTTTTTCCAAATGGATAACACATCCCGGGATTAACAGGAACATCATTATAATATACCAGATCAGGATCAATACCTGTTGGATCATTTGATTGTGTATTTCCTGTTTTATCAAAAAATGTTTTCTTTGCTGCTTCAAGTATATTCAAAGCCCTAATATTACTGCAATCAAGTTTTACAGCGAGTTCTTCTTGTGTAAGTGTCATTAATTCATCTACAGTATTAATTATTTCAGGACTATTACTTTTTGTTAGCCTTTTATAAAATACATCTCCAATACCCTGGACTTTTTTTATTGAAACAGCTTTAGTTACGGCAGGAGAGATTGAAACTAATAAGCTTGATATTTTTATTTCTTTTACTTTATTAATCCTGGATACAATTACCCGGCATCTTATCCATCTGCTCTTGATCTCATTTAATGTTATTTTATCAATCGATTCCCGATTAGCTTTGGTGATTATAAGCTTTGGACCATCTGATTCCACTTTTTGAAATTGATGCCATTCAACCTTTGTTACTTCTTTATCGTTCTTCTTCTCAGTAACCTCAACACTATATTCCCATGTGACATACTTTTTTTTTGTTATAAGATGATCTACAAGATTATTATCCAGCCCTATCATATCAATAGAAATTATGCCGGATTTAATATTAAACAGATTTTCATCACCAATATAAAAAATATGCTCCTGGATATTTTTTTCATTAAAAAGGCTTGCCGGACCCACACCATCTATTGAAATAGAATGGTTAGAAATATAATCACTATTTGGTATTACACTAAATATGTGTGTTAACTTTGATGGCGTAGCAATAATATTATTTTCTGTCTCAAATAATATCGGATCTCCATCAGGTCCATGAGCTGATGCCTGACTTAGAGCAGGTATAAGTACATTTTCAGATGCACCCTTGCTCAGTTTAAAAGTAAGTGGTACTCTTGAAGGTTGAGCAGATAGAAGCGGGAAGTTTAACGTGTCAAGAAATGAAATGAAATGTTTTTGAGGTACTTCATTCAATCTGTTGATCATTATCTCAGACATATGAGAGAATACCTTTGAAAGAGCTAGTCCGAAATCCTTTTCACCCTCAGCCCTCCAATGTAGAGTATAGAACGGAGCTTTTCTTTTTATTTCCTGTAGAATTGCATCCCGCGTCATACGATTTATCTTTGGTACTGTCATTGATATCACTGCCCCTCTTTCAAATAAAACGGATAAACAAGATTGAACTGAGTATTGGTGGCCCGGACCTGGTAATCAATATTTATCAATAGCTTTCCTTCTGAGCGATATTTCGGATCAGCCTTTACTTCCAGCACCTCAATGCGTGGTTCCCATTTTATTAATGCTTCTCTAACCGTATTTTCTATAAGATGTAGATTAACGGTATTCATATCAGTAAAAACATATTTATTTATTCCACATCCAAATTCAGGACGCATCAAGCGTTCGCCTTTAGCTGTTTGTAATATGATCAAGATAGCTTCTTTAATATCCTCTTCATGTTCGGATACGCCAATCTTCCCATCAATATCTATATTAACAGGATATTTCCATCCAACTCCAAGAAAATCTTTACTCATATATGATACTCCTTTTTCCCTATATCCGAATTTATCCTATTATTACCGTAGGACAGCCCATAACAATCGAATTAGGAGGACCTGCTTCAACTATTACATCTCCCTGACGGGCAGCCGGAAGGTTGTTAATAAGTACTGTAGTACTTCCCAAAGCCACGACACCCCCTGCATGTGGAACAAGTACGGTTACCAGAGGACATGCATGAAAATCCGTTACTGCCCGCCATGCAGGCAGACCTCCAATAAGTACATCAGTACTTCCGGGACCAGGGGTAAGAGGAGTCCCATGACTTGTCATATCTCCTAATCTGGCTGCAGGCGGCATACTATCATCACTCACCATTATCATTTAATTGATCTTTACAGGCATTCCCTGGATAGTCAAAACAGCACTGGACTTCAGAGTAAGAGAAGATGTTCCTTCTATCTCGACAATATTTGCTTTGATAGTTAGCTGCATAGCACTTTCCATATTTATGGAATTTTGTACAGAATCAATAATGATCTTATTATTACCTGTCTTATCAACAATTTCGATCTTTTCCTGGCCAGTAGAATCATCCAGTATTATTTGATGACCGGAATTAGTATGAATTTCAATTTTTTCCTGTCCGGCCTGATCATCATCATTAAATATGATCTCATGACCGCTTCGTGATTTGATCTTACGTATATTATTATTACCGTCACTATTTGTTTCAGGCGGTCTGTCAGTGCCGTTCCATAGTGCACCTATGATATAAGGATGGTTTATATCTCCCTGCTCAAATGTCACCAGTACTTCATCATCTACTTCAGGATAAAAAACAATACCCCTTTCGTTACCTGCCATTAAACTTGCCACTCTTGCCCAGTAACTTTCACCTTCTTCTCCTCCTCTCCAGGGAAAATTTACTCTAACTCTGCCATTACCATCCGGATCCTGGTTATTGGTTACTATACCAACTACTACACCAGCTATCCGGTTGTCATTCTGTTGGTCTAATATATTATCCAGGCTCATTACAAACTCCTTCTAACATCAAGTGATGTCTTATAACCGCTATCTCCTATGACATGTCTTGCTTTTGTTATATAATAAGTACCGCTGAACCTATTGCCCACTTTATTAATATTTACCGTCATTCCGGGTTTCAGTTGCGGGTCTCCGATACATTCAAGACTGCCTTCGATAAAGCCCCTGTTTCTCCTTCGTAATTCTGATATTGCAAGGGCTCTCGCTTCTTCCCGGGACCGTACAACCCTTCCTTCCAGCCGCACTTTTATTTTTTTGTTCTGGGATTGCTCTGCAATACTGTCAAGATCAAGGATTCCAACACTGCTTTGAATATCACTGATCACAGCTGTTTCTGATATGCTTTCCCGATCATTTTCATTCCATGCTGTGACACGTACTTCATTAACAAGATTGGCTGTGGTCATTCGGGGATTAAAACTGATAAAATTCTTCCTGAATTCAAAAGTAATTTTTCCGTCCTCATTGTCCCTTGGTTCCCTGAAATAAACAGTCTTATCCCTGATGAAAAATTCATGCCCTATTTCATTTGAAAGTCTTTTTAAGAAGGCGAAATCCTTTTCATTGCTGTTTCGTTCAATCCTTTCATGAGTTATTCTTGTTGTCTCTATACCATCACATGTTAGACTATTTTCTCTGGCGATCTCTTGCGCTACATTTGAAGATGTCATATTATCATAACCCAACTCACCCTCTGTCTTTTGCAGATCATGTGACAGGTCATACCCTTCCAGGTTAAGGGTAGGGATACCAGTGGAAAGAAAACCAGGAGATAGAGCTTTAATTCTACCTCTTATTAGTCCTAATTTCCCAGGAGATGAGGCATATCCGAAATAAATAATAATTTCAGTACCAGGTGTGATGCTGTCATTATCAAGCCATTTAAATTCCTGTGTGTTATAATCAAGTGATTCATTCAAGGAAACCTTAAACATTGATGGGTTTTCCAGATATTCATTGATCTCAATACCTGTTATACTGTCCCTGGAAAGTCTCACACCTGTTTCTACTAACTTGACAGTAAAAACAGGTGCGTAGATATCAGTACCTGATATTAAAGCAGCCATATATCACTCCACAGGCGGAATAATCAATTCGGTACCTGGTTGAAGATATCTTGGATTATTGATTTTATTCTTCTCGGCAATAGGCCGCCAGATCAAGGGGTCTCCGTATTCTTTATATGCGATCGCCCACAGGCTGTCACCTTGTTTGGTAATATAGATCTTTGTTTTATCAGGTGATTGAAGTGACCTCTCGCGGGTGTTGAGTTCCATTTTGAACTCTTTAAGTGTGACGTTGATCTTGGACCGTACCGGTATACCGGAAGAGTCAAACATGGTAAATCTTTTAGTCGCCCGCTCCATCACACAGATAAAAGGTTCTGCCGACGGGATGCCCCATATGAACATTAACTGGGGAGGAGCATGGATCTCAGGATCAATGTTCATAAGATCAGTAAGTTGATCAGTATAAAATCTTACATCACTCCCTTTTTCATAGGTATCATAAAAAACTTCAAGGGTGATACTACCTGCATTTCCCCTTACATATTGCAAATATGGAGATTCAAGTCCAGGTACAGCGATCTCGGTAAAAGTATTTCCCTTTTCCATAGAATATTCAGTAGGGAAATAGAGAATATCTATGCTCTTACCTATTTGCTTACCATTAAGAATTTCAATAAATCCTTTTTTAGGTTTCATTTAAAAAATCCCTCTCCTCTCACTTTCGATCTTTATTTTTCTATCTATCATTTGAAAAACCTGGTCTGAGACACGATTCATATCTATGTACTGCTCAGGGTTATTATCATTTGGAGAAAATACAGCCATTGTTTTTTCTGCAACTGTCTTTTGTATTTCTTCTAAGTTTTTCTTTATTTGATTAACTTCATATTGTATATCCTGCGAACTGTGGAATATGAAGTCTTCATTTTTAGTAGTTAAAAATATCTGATGGTGCCTGGTGAATAAAACATTGTCATCTGGTTGTTTATTATATATTGTACCTGACAATCCATTTTTTTTTTTGAATAGAACCTTATTATTCGACAACATTTTTTTTTTTAATAATAAGATAGTTAATTTATTTTCAAATGAAAACTGATTCTCATTCATAGTAGAAGGATATAATCCGGCCCTGTTTTTGATATTGATATAATTCCTCCGGATATAATGCATAATTTTCATTACATTATGCAATTGCTGGTATACCACTGATCCATATGAGAATTTATCGAGTGCTTGAGCATTGAATAGAGCTATTTCATTAAAAGACAGGTTCGATCTTACAAATGAAGCGCTATACAATACTTTGTTATTCCCTTCTTTATTTATGTCGGATTGGAATATCCCGGATCTACTGGTAATATCACATAATAATAACCGTTTAAAATGATTAATCTTATCAGGTTCTTTCAATACAATCCAGGGTCTTAAGACAGATTTGACTATTTGCAAGTATCTATTTGAGAATTTATCGAATGTTTGAGAATTGAATAGAGCTATTTTATTAAAAGACAGGTTCGATCTTACAAATGAAGCCCTATACAATACTTTGTTATTCCCTTCTTTATTTATTTCGGATTGGAATATCCCGGATCTACTGGTAATATCACATAATAATAACCGTTTAAAATGATTAATCTTATCAGGTTCTTTCAATACAATCCAGGGTCTTAAGGCAGATTCGACTATTTTCAAGTATCTATTTAAATGAAGTCCGAGCAGTATATGCAGATTATTATTTTGAAAAAGAACATTCTCCTGACTTTTATAAAATATCAGCATTGGAAATCTATGAAGTTCTCCTATATCTGCCCTGTACTTATCAATTATTTTCTTATGAAAACGTATATCTGAAACAGCAATTTGTTTTGTTCCTGTATATATTTTATAAGAATATATCTCAAGTAAATGCGAACGAAGTGAGCATTTTCTTGTTGTTGCATTCATTTATTTAGCCTTTTTTAATCCCGTGATGTACAAGTTCTATAGACTCGAAGGCTACCGTATTGCTGTCGGCCCGAAGTTCAGGTCCTGTCCATTTCACAGGATATGCGTCAATAAAATTCCAACGCCACTTATCATCACCAATAACATCCATTAGGATGATAGCACCGCTTTTTCGTTTAAACTTTCCATTAACTACATCCTGATACCAGTTCCATATCTCATCTTTATCTGTGATACCTCTTTTAAGAATAATATGCTGGTATTTAGTCCTTTTAGGCAGTTGATGTACAAAATCATTAACACCACCCTCTTCATAGGGTTCGGTTTCGGTTTCCATACTAAGACCTGTTACTTCGGATGCCTGTGCAGATACTATTCCTTCGATTTCTATCCTGAATTCAAAGGACATATATGGATATACCTTACCGGCCGTCGTCATCGGTTATCTCCGTTTCTTCTTATTCGATCTCAAGGATACTTCTTTGTGTCTTTCCACTTAACTGTTGATTGATCTTTGAGATCTCTTCAACCCATTTTTGCCGTTCTTTATGCTCCATATTCATGATCTCATCAAAAGACCAGTGAAAATGATATGCAATAAAAGCTACCTCCTCATACAGTTTTTCGAGGGGGTAGCGTATTATTCCCCCTGCGGCTCTACCTCAAAATCGAATTTGTGTTCGCATACTGGACATTTAACTGTTATCACGCTGGTCCCATTCTCATTGATCCTTCCATAGAATTCCTGTAGATATGCCAGATCAGAAG